>CP039460.1:1385000-1530000 GCA_004843345.1 Acetobacteraceae bacterium | reverse complement strand
TGGATCTCTCCTGCCAACAAATGGCTGGCAAGTGGGTTTTGCAACTCCCTCTGAATAACCCTTTTTAAAGGTCTTGCACCATAAACTGGGTCGTAACCAGCATCCGCTAACCAAGCGAGTGCTGTTTCATCCAGCTTAATTTGGATTTTGCGATCCTCAAGAAGCTTCATCAAACGACCAAGCTGAATTTGAACAATCTGACTCATATCTTTTTTCTGTAAACGAGAGAAAAGAATAATTTCATCTAGACGGTTTAAAAATTCTGGCCGGAAATGCCCTTTGACGACTTCCATCACTTCATCTCGGACCGCTTCAACTTCCTCACCCTCTTTCTGATTCGCCATAAATTGCGATCCTAGATTACTGGTGAGAATGATAATCGTATTCCGAAAGTCAACGACACGGCCTTGCCCATCTGTTAAACGCCCGTCATCCAAGACTTGAAGTAAAACATTGAAGACATCCTCATTCGCTTTTTCGACCTCATCGAATAAAATCACCTGATAAGGGCGTCTTCTGACGGCTTCTGTTAAAACACCACCAGCCTCATAGCCAACATAGCCTGGAGGAGCACCGATTAGACGAGCAACAGAATGCTTTTCCATAAACTCGCTCATATCGATACGAAGCATTGCCTTCGAGTCATCAAAGATAAATTCAGCCAAAGACTTTACGAGTTCCGTCTTCCCCACCCCTGTTGGACCTAGGAAAAGGAAAGAACCTAATGGGCGATCTGGATCCTGAATTCCAGCGCGCGAACGCCGAACTGCATTCGCCACGGCAACCAAGGCCATATCTTGACCAATCACCCGTTTACGCAAAACATCTTCCATTTTAAGAAGCTTTTGCTTTTCGCCTTCAAGCATTTTATCTACCGGCACGCCCGTCCAACGGGAAACAATGGCAGCAACCCCCTCGTTCGTTACAGCATCAATCGCAAGTCCGCTTGAATCGCTTTCTTTTTCAGCCTGTTTCTGCTGTTCTTCTGCCTCTTTGATTTTTTTCTCCAAAGATGGTATTTCGCTGTACATCAGCTCAGATGCTTTTTGGAAATTACCTTCACGCTGTGCTTTTTCAACTTCAGAACGTGCCTGATCTAATTTTTCCTTTAAACCACGCACCCCTTCAACACGGTCTTTTTCTGTTTTCCATGCTGCTGTCAGGCTGTTTGATTTTTCCTCAAGCTCCGCAAGTTCCACTTCCAGCTTTGTCAAACGCTCTTTTGAAGCATCATCTGTTTCTTTACGAATCGCTTCACGTTCAATTTTCAGCTGCATAATACGGCGATCAAGTTCATCAATTGCCTCTGGCTTGCTATCCAACTGCATTCGCAAACGGCTGCCAGCCTCATCAATTAAGTCAATGGCCTTATCTGGCAGAAAACGATCCGTGACATAGCGATTAGACAACATTGCTGCGGCAACCAAGGCACTATCTGTAATCGGCACACCATGATGAAGTTCGTATTTCTCTTTGATCCCTCTCAAGATAGAAATCGTATCTTCAACGGTTGGCTCATTAACAATCACCGGTTGGAAACGGCGAGCTAAGGCAGCATCTTTCTCAATATATTTTTTATATTCATCAAGAGTCGTTGCCCCAACGCATTGCAGCACACCACGTGCGAGTTCTGGCTTTAATAAATTAGCCGCATCCATCGCACCGTCTGTTTTTCCTGCCCCAACCAAAGTATGAAGTTCATCAATAAAGAGAATAACTTCCCCTTCTGACTCTTCAATTTCTTTCAGAACAGCTTTCAAGCGCTCTTCAAACTCGCCCCGATATTTTGCACCTGCAACCATTGCGCCTAAATCAAGTGCAAGAAGTTTTTTATCCCGCAAAGCTTCAGGAACATCGCCATTGATAATCCGAATGGCCAATCCCTCAACAATCGCGGTCTTACCAACACCAGGCTCACCAATCAGAACGGGGTTATTTTTACTCCGTCTAGCTAGAACCTGCATAGCACGGCGGACTTCTTCATCACGGCCAATAACAGGATCCATTTTCCCTTCACGGGCAATGGCGGTTAAATCCCTCGCATATTTCTTCAATGCATCAAAGTTGCTTTCTGCGCTTGCGCTGTCCACCTTGCGACCCTTACGGATTTCATCCATAGCGGCCTTAAGAGATTTTGCCGAAGCGCCTCCCTTAACCAAAGCTTCTCCTGCTGGCGTTTTACTTTCCGCCAAGGTAATTAAAAGCTGATCTTGAGCAACAAAACTGTCCCCATTTGCCGTTGCGTCTTGTTCTGCTTTATCCAAAACACGCATTAAATCTGGCTTGGCTTGTGGCTGACCTGCGCCACTTCCCTTCACTTGAGGAATTTTTGCCAAAGCTTCATCATTTAAACGACGAACCGTCGCAGGATCGCCACCTGCTGCGGAAATAAGAGAGGAAGCAGCCCCTTGCTTATCGTCCAGCATTGCTTTCAACAAATGTTCCGAGGTCAATTCCTGATGATACTCCCGCAACGCAATCGTTTGAGCAGCTTGGAGGAAGCCTTGGCTTCTTTCTGTAAATTTTTGTGGGTCCATAAGTCTTCGCTCCTAAAAAATAAAGCGTTTTAGAATAAAAATGAACGCTTCCGAATTTCTGAGATGATTCTAATCTCGGACGAATTTTTCAAATTTCAATAGGTAAATGTGATATTATCACAACAATTTTACAAAAAGTCTAAAATCTCCTTGTAAACAAGGTTCTCAAGCGGAGCAAAACACTTCAAAGCAAAAAAAAACCCCCGCTTTTACACGGGGAATTTTTTAACTTTCGCCAATTTTATGCGTTAAAGAGGCCGGATTTATCTTTAAAAGTGCTAATGCTTTTTGCCATTTCCCCTTAGGATCTGGATCAAACAGAATATGTTTATTTGCGGGTGCAATCAGCCAAGCATCATGTTGTATAATTTCATCCTCCAACTGACCGGCTTCCCAAGAAGCATGACCTAAAAGCATCATCGCCTCTTTTGGGCCTTCGCCTCGTGCCAGCTCCTGCAAAATAGGCAAGGTGCTGGTGACGGCGGCAAGCTCACCGCCACGCATCGTTTCTGGATAATTCTTCTCTGGAGAATGAAGGACAAAGCCTCTCGTTGCATCGATCGGCCCTCCCATCCCTAAAAAGAGCTGACGACGTGGTGGGTTAGGAGAAACACCAAGTTGCTCAAAAAGCATCTCTATCGTTGGATCTTTCAAAGAGCGATTTACAATCACCCCCATCGCCCCTTCCTCTTTAGAATGTGCACAGACATAAATAACAGTTTGTGCAAATTCCGTTTCCACAAGGCTTACATTCGCAATGAGAAAGCGTCCTGCTAAATTTTCTAATGAAAGAAAAATTGCCTAACTCCTTTAGGTTCAAGTTTATTTCTTATTCCGTTTACGACCTTCGGAACGACGGCCTGAAAATTTTCCACCGCCTTTTCCAAAATTACCTTTACCGCTTCCACCTTTGTGCGATCCCCCGGAACGACCGCCACGGCCACCACCATTGCCACCACGTCCACGCCGATCCCCTTTAAACATAGAATCTTGTGGTGGTGGGGCTGAGGCTTCAATGGAAGGCTGATCATCTCCAGCATCGGCAATCGCCCGTGTAAATGGGTGAACCATTTTATCCGCAATCTGAAAAAGTGTGTGATCTGGCAAAATCCGAATATCGCCGATATCACGTTTTTGCACATTACCAAGCTTGCAAATAAGAGGCACCAGCCATTTTGGATCAGCCCCCTCTTTACGTCCAAGCCCCATACGGAACCAAGAGCCCTTCATAATACTACGCTGTGAAGGTGCTGTTGGAGAGACAGGCGCTATATTCTCAGGTGCAGGCAGACTTGCCAAATAAAACTCAACCAAAGCAACCGCGAGCTGTTTTGCATCATAGGTTTCAACCAGCTGGTTAATCAAAGCCTGATCTGTACTGCTTTCCTTACCTTCTTTCTCAGCCTTTGTAGCCTGTTTCAGAAGGGTATTCTCCATCAGATTCTGACCATCACGCTCCGTAATCATGCTAATGGTTGGAACAGCTTCCCAAGAAGCTTTAATCTGTGCCTGTGAAAGAAGACGCTCCGCACGGCGGCGCTGATTGACAGGAACAAGGAGAACACTCGTTCCCTTACGCCCTGCACGCCCTGTACGGCCTGAACGGTGAAGCAAACTTTCCGAAGAACCCGGAAGCGTTACATGAACAACGAGTTCTAACGCACGGATATCAATCCCTCTGGCGGCGACATCTGTTGCAACACAAACACGCGCATGACCTGAACGTAAGCTTTCAATCGCACGGCTGCGCTCATTTTGTCCCATTTCTCCAGAAATAGCGACAGAAGTGAACCCCCTATCCATCAGATAGGTTTGCACCTCTTTAACCATCATTCTGGTATTGCAGAAAACCATTGCGGTTGGACAATCGTAATAACGCAACACATTTACTAGAGAAGCTTCTAATTCTTTAGGCGGCGTGACAACGGCTCTATAATCAATATCTGCGTGCTGTTTCTGGTTAGCCGCAACATCAATACGAACAGAATCTTTCTGATAACGCTTTGCTAACGTCACAATATCATTTGCAATCGTCGCAGAGAAAAGAAGTGTACGGTGCTGTTCTGGCAAAGAATCCAGAAGCTGCTCAAGCTCTTCCCTGAATCCCATATCCAGCATTTCATCCGCTTCATCTAAAACGGCGACACGCACTTTAGACAATTTAAGATTACGGCGTGAAAGATGGTCGCAAAGACGCCCTGGCGTTCCAACAACAATATGCGCCCCACGTTCTAAAGTGCGCGCTTCGCGACGAGCATCCGTCCCTCCGATGCAACACGCAATTTCAGCACCAGCCTCTGCGTAGAGCCATTCAAGTTCTTTCTGTACCTGCTGTGCCAACTCTCTTGTTGGTGCAACCACTAGAACAAGAGGTGCAGAAGCTCTTGGGAGCTTTCCATCTTCTCCCAAAAGGTCTTGGGCAAATGCAAGCCCGAAAGCAACAGTTTTCCCAGATCCTGTGCGGGCAGAAACCAATAAATCTTTATCTTGTAATTTTGGGTTAAAAACAGCCTGCTGCACTTGGGTTGGGGAAATGTATCCCTTAGCCTCCAATGCTTTTGTTAAAGCTGGAAAAGTATCTGGAAAAGCAGGCGCTGCTTTCGTTTCATGTTCAGCAGAATGCGAAACAGTATCATTCATATAGTTCTTAAACTCGCTCAAATATAAAAAAGCCTAAAGTCAACAAACTGAAACACAAAATGGTGTGCCATACTGCTGCTTTTAGGGAAAATGGGATGTATAGGAGCGAAAATGAAAGCTAAATATCTAAAAACAATACCTTCCTCATCTAACATACAAGAAGAATTTTTAAGAAAACCTTATGCTAAGCCCCTGAAATGACCATCCTTAATTAAAAAATCTTATTTCTTAACGACTTATAGCGTATCTTATAAAAAAAATCAGCCCATTATCTTTAAGTTATCATCATTATCTCTTAATTTCTCTCCCAAATCAGGATCTTCAAGATGTGCAAAGTGCAATTTTATAAAATGGAAGCTTTGGGAAATGATTTTGTCCTTTTTGATGGCCGAGATTTCTCACAAGACCAAATTTCCAATCTTATAAAAAAAGAAAATCTGCTTCATATCGCCGATCGGCGTTTAGGGATTGGATGCGATCAAATCATTCTTCTAACCTGTAACCCTTCCTCAAAAACGCCCCATTTTATTCGATTCTTTAACCAAGACGGCAGTGAAGCTGGCGCCTGTGGCAATGGTTCTCGCGCTATCATTCTCTATCTTTCTCTGTGTGGCGAAAAAAACCTTTCCTTCCAAACATCCGAAGGACTCATCACGGGAAAAATTTCTGGAGAGACAATTTCTGTTTTCTTGCCCCCCCCCTCTTTTGATGCGTCAAAAATTCCAATGAAACCTCATCTCAAAGGAAAAGATGTTTTTTCCGATATTAAAATAAAAACATGGCAACAATCCTATGCCTGCTCTATTGGCAATCCTCACGCCACTCTCTTTTTTGAAACGCCAGACATTGCTCTCAACGAAAGAAAAAAACTCGGAAAAATTCTAGAACACCATGCAGATTTCCCTGAACGTGTCAATATTGGCTTTGCATCGCTGGTAACACCACACCACCTCAAGCTGTATGTTTGGGAAAGAGGCGCTGGAATGACTTATGCTTGTGGCACGGGGGCTTGCGCAGCTTCTATCAACGCTATTTTTCTTGAAATGGCACAATCGCCTGTCAAAGTAGAAATGGAAGGCGGAACTGTCTGCGTGGAATGGGATAGGAAAAATGCCTCCCCTATTCTTTTGTCTGGAACAGCTCATTTCTGCTATCAAGGGATAATAAAAATCCCCTCCTTTACAAGAGGATAAAACTCCCTAATAAGTTTCTTTTTAATTTTTTTGAGTGTTTAATAGATTTTGGCTTCCTCCTCCTCTTCCCCACATAACCGTGTCCAACATTTGACTTTTGGCTGTCGTTTAAACTTTTTAGAAAGCGAAACGATGGAAAATCTTGCCTCTCAAACAGAGGAGAAAGAGGATCTTCTTATCGTCAATAGCTGTGCGGTCACAGCAGAAGCTGAACGCCAAGCACGCCAAGCCATACGCAAAGCGCATAAAGAAAATCCAGCCCTTAAAATTATTTTGACAGGTTGTGCCAGTGAACGGAATCCTGAAAAATGGAAGGATTTACCTGGCGTTTCGAAAATTGTTTCAAACCTTACCAAACTTTCACCTACCGAATGGGGGATTAGCGATAAAAAATCTATCCCAGCCCCTCAAAGCAGGCGGACAAGGGCCCTGCTCCAAATCCAGCAAGGGTGCGATCACTCCTGCACCTTCTGCGTTATTCCACAAGGACGGGGCAAAGCCCGCTCTCTTTCAAAAACTGAAATTTTAAATCAAGCAGGTATTTTACTTGAAGCTGGCCATAAGGAAATCGTTCTCACTGGCGTAGATATTGCTTCTTGGCACGAAAATGGCGAACGCCTTGGGCAACTTTGTAGAGATATTTTAAAAGCGCACCCTAACTTACCCCGATTACGCCTTTCTTCTATTGATCCTGAACTTATTGCGCCCCAAAATTTGGATAAAAACCTTTGGGATTTAATTGAGAATGAGGAGCGCTTCACGCCCTATCTTCATCTTTCCCTCCAAGCTGGCGCTAATTTGATTTTAAAACGCATGAAACGCCGCCATTCTTGCCAAGATGTCGATTACATTATTCAGCGTACCCGTCAAGCACGTCCGCATTTTGCTATTGGTGCCGATTTAATTGCTGGCTTTCCAACAGAAACAGATGCGCTTTTCGAGGAAACTTTTCATTCTCTCTCAAATTGGAAAATTCCTTTCCTGCATGTGTTTCCTTATAGCGAGCGTCCCAATACACCTGCTGCAAAAATGCCTTCTGTTCCTAAAAAAAAACGTCAGGAACGCGCAAAGCGTGTGCGTCTCTTAGGCCAAGCAACATGTCATGCCTTTCTCAAATCCCTCGTTGGACAAGAAGCCGCCGTTTTATTTGAAACGGCCGAAAAAGGTATGCTTCCAAATTTTGCACGCTTTCATTTAGAGGAAAACACTGAACGCAAGGGCATTTCTGGAGAAATCCTTCAAGTTAAAATTACCAATGCCACCGAAAATGAACTTCTTGGCCATCTTATTAAATAAATTCTTTCACTTTCCAGGTTATATTTAAGGAAATTAAATGTCTTCTTTTTTTGGTAAAATTAAAAAAGGTCTTTCCCGAAGCACACAAAAATTTACAGAGATTCTAACAGGCACCAAAATAGATGATGAAACCTTAGAAGAATTAGAAGATGAGCTGATTGCTGCAGATTTAGGTCCGGAAACCGCAGCGCGTGCCATTGAGAAATTTCGTTCCAAAGTAACCCATGGCGCAACCTTAAGCGCAGAGCAACTGCAAGAAAGTCTTGCTGAAGTCTTAGCAGAAACTTTAGAGCCTCTCGAAGCCCCCTTCACTTTACAAGAAGATAAAAAGCCGCACGTCATTTTAATGGTTGGCGTTAATGGTACGGGGAAAACGACGACTTCTGGAAAAATCGCAGCACAATTTGCCTTAGAAGGGGAAAAAGTTTTTCTTGCCGCAGCCGACACCTTCCGTGCTGCGGCTGTGGAACAGCTTCAAACATGGGGAGAGCGCGCAAATGTCCCCGTTATCACAGGAAAAATGGGAGGTGACCCCGCCTCCGTTGCCTATGATGCCTTGGATCAAGCCACAAAGGCAAAGGCTGATCTTTTAATTATTGATACCGCAGGACGTCTCCATAATAAAAATACCCTTATGGAAGAACTGGCAAAGATGATCCGCGTCCTTAAAAAAATCGACCCCGATGCGCCTCACTCTGTTTTGCTTACGCTTGACGCTGTTACAGGTCAAAATGCGCTTGATCAGGTTAAAATTTTCCGTGAACTCGTCCGGGTAACAGGCCTGATTATCACCAAAATTGATGGAACAGCCCGAGGAGGCATTGTTGCTGCCTTAGCGCATGTCGAAAATCCCGTCCCAGTTCACTTTGTTGGCTTTGGCGAAAAACTCGAAGATTTACGTCCCTTTAAAGCGGATCTTTATGCCAAAGGCCTCGTTGGGCTCGACGAAAATCCAAAAACAACTGAAGACGCAGAAGCGCCTCTTGAAGCTATTGCAGCAACCATCGAAAATGATAAATCTACCCACCCCAAAGAAAATCTAGCAGAAGAAAACATTCCTCCTGCCTCTCCAGCCGTTGAGTCTACCGACAAGACAGCTACGAAAGAAAAGCAGCAACAAAAAGAGACTTCCCCTGAAGATTCTCTTCCAAAACCAAAAAATACTGAAGAACAACTAGTCGAGACACAGCAGGAAAAAACAGAAGAGCCCATTAAGAAAAAAGGCTTTTTCCATTCCTGGTTCAGCAAATCATAAATAAAAACAATCTAAAAAAATGCCAGCCTGAAAAGGCTGGCGTTATCTTTTGAAAAAGCTAAGAATTAGCCTAAAATTTCAGCAAAACCCTCTGCAAAAATAATCTCATTTCTTTCGGGGCCTGTCGAAACACAGGCGATTTTTGTTTGTGTCAATTCTTCAAGACGTTTGAGATAATTTTGCGCTTTTTCAGGTAAATCCTCCCACTTACGAATACCTTTTGTGCTTTGCTGCCAGCCTTCATGATATTCATAAATTGGCTTTAAACGTTCTTGCTCTTTCATTGCAGATGGCAAGGTTTGAATTCTTTTCCCATCTAACTCATAGGCCACAGCAATCGCAATTTTTGGAAGCTCATCTAAAATATCAAGCTTTGTTAAAGCGATTGCGTCTGCACCGCCAACACGCACCGCATAACGCATCATCACAGCATCAAACCAGCCACAGCGACGTGGACGCCCTGTAACAGTCCCAAACTCATGACCTCTTTTTGCAATAAGCTCACCTGTTTTATCAAATAATTCCGTTGGAAAAGGCCCTGATCCAACACGGGTTGCATAAGCCTTCGCTACGCCCAAAACAAGACCAGAGGCTTTTGCACCAAGGCCTGTACCTGTTCCAACATTTGAAGCGACAGTATTAGAACTCGTCACAAAAGGATAAGTCCCATGGTCAACATCAAGCATCACTGCCTGCGCACCTTCAAAAAGAAGCTCGCCACCCCTTGCGACAATCTGAGAAAGCATCGCATCTGTTTCTTTTGCAAAAGGCAGAACTTTTGGTGCAATATCAGCGATAAATTCAAAAACCTCTTCTTTACTAAAGGTTTTAGCCCCCAATCCCTTTAATAAAGCATTATGATGAAACAAAAGATCGTCTAATTTTTCACTGACCGTCTCTGGATCGGAAAGATCTGCAAGGCGCAAAGCACGGCGTCCAACCTTATCTTCATAAGCAGGGCCAATTCCACGGCCTGTTGTTCCGATTTTATTATTTCCTTTTGCAGCCTCTTTTGCACGGTCAACCGCCCCATGAAAAGGCAAAATCAAAGGTGCTGTTCCTGAAATCCAGAGATTATCGGGGGTAATTTCAACGCCTTGCGCTTTAACACGTTCAATTTCTTCCAAAAGCGCTTTTGGATCCACCACAACCCCATTCCCAATAACGCTGATTTTTCCTTGAACAATTCCTGAAGGCAAAAGAGACAGCTTATAAACCTTGTCTTCCACAACCAAGGTATGTCCCGCGTTATGCCCACCTTGAAAACGGACAACAGCATCAGCACGATCCGCAACCCAGTCAACAATTTTTCCCTTGCCTTCATCGCCCCACTGCAAGCCAATGACAGTTATATTCTGGGATGGAAGTCTTTTGGACATAAACTCTCTTTCTCGTTTTAAATACACTCAAACACGATCCGCACAGTGATTGTAATCACTTTACCCTTAACTTTTAAGATGTCTGCTTAAATTCTGGAATGGTCCAATGTTCTGCCGTCGGGCTACAATAAGTCGCCTTTGGAAAATCATCGCAGTAAAGTTTCTGAAGCAATTCCTCATGTGCGCCTGAAACAATATCAAGCTGCATCCCAATAGGAACATCTCCGCAACGTTCTGGTAATTGCACATCAGGCAAGAAAATCAGATGCATCATATTGGTTGTCGTCGTGAAATGCGCCACAGGCATATTATAGGTGCAAAGGGAACTTCGCTTCACATGGATACTGCCATTGGGAGTAAGCAAAATATTGGTTAATCCGTTCTGATTAAGATGCGCTTTCCCTGTTGTGCCTTCATCATTAAAAACAGAATTTAAAGCCTGAAGCGCTGTCATCCCTCGATCTTTAGGATTCCCAGCTTTTCCAGATTCAAACGTGTCAATGGAAAGAGGAATAACATCGCTCATTCTATGGCTCATGCCACCTTTAAGCAAAAACTTCACCTGCGCATAATAAGATTGCCAGCCAGGCTTCCCAGCTTCAGGCTCTTTCCACTCCAACTGTGGGAACACAATCAAAGAATAATCTTTCTGATTTTGAGACGGCACTTGGCTGTCTTCAATTTTTTTTGCCTGTTGCTCTAATTCTTCTTTGGTAATGGTTGCCGCAACAGAACTATTATCGGCTCTTGGGTCAATTTCCTTCTTTGGCCCTGTTGACGGGGTCGCCGCTGGCGCTTCAGCGGCTTTTTCTTGGGACGCATTGTCCTGCGTTGACGCTTGAGGCACGGCAGATGATGCCGAAGGAGGCGTTTGTGGCTGTTCGGAAGAGGCTGCTGGAGCAGGTTGCTGAGGTTGAGATACATTTCCTGATTCTGCAACCTGTTTTTCTGAAGAGTCCGAAGGCTGTTGGGTCGATTCTGAAGCTTGCTTCTCTTGAGAGGCCTCTGGAGAAGGCGCATCCTGCGTTTTTTCTTGCGCTTGGGCATCCTTCGCTGGCGCTGCAGGAGAGGTGTTTTCCCCTTCAGATGGGGCGGCTTGTGCAAAGCTATGATGCGCAGAAAAGCAAAAAGCCACTGTCGCAAGTGCTGAAATATAAAATGACGCCTGTCTTGTCTTCTTCATCTGATTACCTTCTTCAGCCCTTAATTATCAAAAGCAGCTTCTTTCTCTTTTGTCTGATTAAGAGACGGACTTCAAGCCCTCTTTTTATGAAGAAAAAGCCTTTCCGCCAATATGAAGATTTATTTCCACTCTTAGTCTAGCAAAAAGAATGATATCTTTTAGAATGAAAAACGGAGAATTTATTTACCCATTGGAGATTTAGATGTCTTTTTTAAAAAAACGCTACCTATCTTTTTCTGCACTTTGTGCCATTTCTGCTATGGCGGCTTTTTGCCTGCCTCTTACGACACATGCAGATGAAGCTGGCAAATGCAAAGACACCAAACATACGCACCTCTCTTTCCACAGTGAAGGCGAAATAAGTATGCAGCCTAACCTTTTAATCCTCCATCTAAGAGCAGAACATTCTGCCGCTAACCCTGCAAAAGCACAGGCCGAACTAAACCAAATGGTTGCCCATGCGCTTAGCAATGCAAACCAGGGGCAAAAAAATATCGCAGGTTTAGAAATCCAAACAGGCGACTACTCTGTCAATCAAACGGGTTCTGATTCAAAGTCTTCGGCTTGGAGTGCCTCTCAAGAAATTTCGATTAAAGCCCCAGTCGATGACACAAAGCCAGCTCAAAGTGAGGCTCTTTTGCGTATTGGAGGGAATCTCCAAAATCTAGGTCTTAGTCTCAACCAAATTGAATGGACTCTAGATGAAAATACCAAGAAATCTGTCACAGACAAAGCTATTCAAAAAGCTTTAGAAGCGCTCATTCCTGAAGCTAAAAATGCAGGAAAAGCACTCGGCCTGAACTTTATTTCTCTCGAATCTGTTAACATTGACCGTCCTTATTTCCAAGGCCCAACCCCTCGTGTCATGCTCATGAGCGCTGCAAGCAACCGGATGGCCAAAGATGTTGCGCCTCAATCTAATCCGCATGAGTTGCACATCTCCGCATCAGCAAATGCCGTTGCTGTTTTAGGAAAATAAAAACATTTCATTATGTTTAAAAAGCCCTCTTTAATTTAAAGGGGGCTTTTTTAGAAAAAAGTTGACGTTGTCGAGCCGTCTCCACCACCAGATCCTGAACTATTTACGCCAGATTCTGTGGCAATATCTTCTGCAGAAGCCCCTCCTAACCGAACAGGCAGAATTTTTTGTTCTCCTTTTCGACGGATCGTAAAGGCAAAAATACTTCCTGGTTCAGAAACACCAATACTCCTGAAAAGCGCACGTGCACTTTGCACAGCACTGCCGTCAAGCTGTAGAAGCTGATCACCAGGACGCAACCCTGCAGCCCAAGCAGGGCCATTATAATCAACCTTAATAACCCGCAAAGGAAAAACACTGTCATCAATGGTCACTCCAATCCAACCATGATCGACATGCCCTGTCTTTAAAATTTGATTCACAATAGGCCGCACCAATTCACTTGGAACCCCAAAACCAATGCCAACAGATCCTTCACTTGGACTTGCAATCGCTGCATTAACCGCAACGACCTCTCCCCGAATATTAAAGGCAGGTCCTCCAGAATTTCCAGGATTAATCGGCGCATCTATCTGCATATAATTATCCAGCGCTCCAAGACCGAGATCACGCCCAATCGCAGAAATAATCCCAACCGTAACCGATGAGCCAAATCCAAAAGGATTTCCTGCGGCAATCACCCAATCCCCAATATCAACAAGAGAGCTGTTCCCCCATTTGACAAAAGGTAAAGGGGAGTCACTCTCTACCTTAAGAACCGCAATATCAGTCAAAGGATCACTGCCTAAAAATTTACCTGACAAAACTTTTCCATCTGTGAGAGCGACCATAACATGGCTGCCATCTCCAACAACGTGGGCATTTGTAACAATAATACCTGAGGAATCAATGATAAAGCCTGATCCCATACCGCTTTCATCGTCCGAAATATTTTTTGCAGGTACAGAATGTGCCGAATTTGTATCGGGTGTTTCCTCTGAGGTCTCTGTTTCATCGTCCGCATCATCTAATGCAGAATCATCCGCTGCAACAGAAATATTTACAACGGCAGGAATAACCCTGCGTACCAATGGAGAGAAACTGAACGGACGCGCAATAGAAAGAGCTGGCTCACCAATACGTGAAAAAAAAGGTTTATTGGAAAGTGGCGTATTGCTTTGCCCTCCCCCAACCAGAGGTTCTGAAACAGGGGTCGGACTTGTCCGCTGAATATAAGCAACATTTCCACTGCCTAAATGCCGATACCGCACAGCAAAAGCAAAAAAAGCTGTACTTATTAAGGCACCAGCGATCGCCCCTCCAATTAAGGAGGCCAGTGTATTAAAAACAGCAGGAGAAATTTTACGAAGCTGAACCATAAAATGAATTTAGACTGATATTCTTTTTACTGCAAAACAGCTTTTGTTACTAATATGTCACAAGTGTTGCAACAGGTGCAGAAAGCTTTTCTCGAGCCTTTAAAAATTCAAGCTCAACAATAACCGCAATCCCAGCAACAACACCGCCAGCCTTCTCAATTAAACGGCAAGCAGCCGCCACTGTTCCTCCTGTTGCTAAGAGATCATCCATAATCACAACACGCTGACCTGGTCTAATGACATCTTTTTGAAGATGAAGCTCATCCTGACCATATTCGAGACCATAGCTTTCTGAAATGGTTTCTGTCGGTAATTTTCCAGGCTTGCGCACCATAGCAAAACCAAGCCCTAATCTCTGCGCCACGGACGCTGCACAGATAAAACCTCGGCTTTCGACACCAAGGAGGAGATCTGGATTAAATTCTGCCGTTATCTTTGTAAGACGTGCTGTTGTGAGCTGCCATGCATCTGCATTCGCAATCAAAGTTGAAATATCATAGAAATTAATTCCTTTTTTTGGAAAATCAGGAACTTCACGAATATATTGGCGCAGATCTACTGAATTTGGGAATGAAAAAGAAGTAGAAATAGGATTGCCTTCCAAGAGAATATAAAATTAGAAATAAGCCCAGCAGGTGCTTTAGATAACAAAAGCGTTCTACTTTGTAACCGCCCTCCAAAGAGAAAATTCTAAAGTGCGTCTTCCATATCATTCGGCAAATTCGGCGCTTTCACAGAAAGAAGGAGCTGTAGAAAAATGACAAAAAGTAAAATAAAAGCTAAAGGCACAGCCGTTCCTTGTGGCGCAAATCCCATCACGAGGCTTGCTAAAAAACCCGTTAAATAAAAACCACTCCCGGCAAGCCCTGCAGCTGTTCCCGCATTTTTTCCCTGATAATACAAAGCGCAAGCACAGGCATTTGGACTTAACATCACAAAAGAGCAAAGAAGCAAAATTAAACTCACTGCGACAGGATAAAACCAAATGAAACGCTCTGGGATTGTGGCATGCAAAAGTGCGTTTGAGGATAAAAAGGCGCTTCCTAGAAAAATGAACGCCAAAAAAACGCCAATCAGAGCAGAGATACGCAGAATTTTTTCAGTTACGAATTTTTTTAGCAAAAAAGCATTTAGCTGTGGTGTCACAATCATCATAAAAGCCATTGCACCAAATAAAATGCCATATTGCGTTGGCGTTAAACCAAAGCTTCTCTCAAAAATAGCCGGCGCTGCAGAAAGGTAAGAAAAAACAAACACCCCCTGTAACATCCAAATACCACCATAGAAACGAAAAGATTTATCTGACAAAACCTGCTGATAAATATTTAAGAATGAATGAAAAGTACTTTGGGATTTTAAAATTTCAGCAGATGGGCTTTCCTCAATCTTTTTAGGAATTAAAAATACAAGGCTGGCAGAACAAAAGCCATAAACGGCCATCCCCAAAAAAAGAACACGCCAGCTCATATATTCTAAAATCATTCCACCCATTGCGGGTGCTAAAAGAGGAACAATTCCTTGAACAAGCGCAAGACGGGAAAGTAAATGCGCTCCCTCATTCCCCTTGGCAATATCACGAATACAAGCTTGCGGTGCGACAAGGCTGAAAGCGCCAAAAAAAGCAGCCAGTAAACGGTAAGCACATAAAGCATTCATGCTTGGAGAAAGCGCACAGCCAATCGAGGCCACAGCATAGACTAAGGTGCCAATCAGCAAAGGCATCCGCCGTCCGAAACGATCCATTAAAGACCCTGCTAAAAGCTGCCCGACTGCCACCCCTAAAACCCATGCGCTTAGCGTCCATGCGCCGCTGCCTGAAATCGCATGAAGGTCATTCTCCATGCCTGGCAATGCCGGCAGGTAAATATCTGTTGAGACAGGGGCTATAGCGACAAAGCTTCCCATCAATAAAATGAAAAAGAATTTCTCTAATTTCGTTTGTTTATTCTGAATCTCTTTTTGCATCTTAAAACCAACTAAATTGAAAGAACCTAAGCCTCTATTCTCTTAAAGCTTCAAAAGGCCACGTGCGCAGGCACTCATAAGGGCAGACAAAGTTACCATACATTCGATCTCCCCATTCGCAACCATCTCTTTGAGCTTAGAGCCTGCAATACGAACCGTTTTCATATCATTTTCACTTGCTTCACGATGAGTCTGGCCTTGAGAAAGATCTTTTGCCACAAAAACGCTTCCTCTTTGGTCAGAATATCCAGCCCCTTGAAAAAATGAACCTGCAAAAAGAAATTCTTTAGCGCTAAGACCTGTTTCCTCTTCCAGTTCGCCTGCCGCCAAATCAAAGATACTGGCATTGGGCCGATCTTCCCACATTCCCATAGGAAGCTCTAAAAGACGTTTTGCGATTGGATAACGGTATTGAGAGACAAAAGTAATACTCCCATCCGCATGTAATGGGATAATAACGGCAAACTGATTCCGCTCAATAATGCCAAAAAAACCTTTGCGACCTGAAGGGTCTATAAAACGGTTTTCCCGTACCTGTAACCAAGGATTCTCATACGCAATTTTTGTAGAAGTTAAAGCATATCCGTCTGCCTCTCTTTTGGCAGATAATTCGGCCCTAGAAAGAGCTTTTTTATAATTTAGCATCTCTATTTCCCCTTTCTATTTTTCTTTTACATTATTCTGTTTTGCTTTTGATCTATTTGGTGTAGTTTTTCCGAGGCTTTTTAGAAAGTAGTAATTTTTCTCACACATAGAAAAAATGAGCTTCTTATGACAACTTCCCCCCCTGTACCTCATCGGTCTCCGACACTCACGGTGATGCCAATAGTGTTGTTTAACTTTATTGTGTATTTCGTTGTTGGTTTACCAAATGCTGTTATCAGCGCCATTTTCGTACATCAGGCTCTTGGATTTTCCACTGCTGTTGCTGGTTTCGTTATCACGACACAATATCTCGGAACTTTTATCGCCCGCCTTTTCGCCGGATCTCTTGTTGATAAATACGGCTCAAAAAAAATCTTAAGTATCGGACTTATCGCCTGCACGATTTCTGGTATCTTCATGGCGTTAGCTTCTATTTGGGCTTACAGCATCGGTTCAGATGCTTGCTTGCATAACGACTCACTGCGCTATGCGATTTTAGGTGTCGCCCTTATCAGCCGTCTTTTCATGGGATGGGGAGAAAGCTGGACAGCAACCCCCGTCACAGCCTGGAACATCAGAAGGGTTGGACATGACCACATCTCCGTTGCTATTTCTTGGAACGGTGTCACAACCTACTCTGGTATTGCAATCGGTGTTGGCGTTGGTCAATGGATGGCTTCTCTACCGCCTCAAGCTGCGATTGCACCAGCAATTGGTCTTCTTCCAGTTGGGCTAGTTTCAATGGCTCTAGCCTTAATAGCTCTTTTGATCCTTTCTTCTTATAAAGCGCTTCCACCGCTTCACAATGCAGATAAAGGAAAACCTGGCAGCAGCATGTCTCTTTTCACAGCCATTGGTAAAGTTTTACCTTACGGCTTAGGACTTGCAGCAGGTTCTTTCGGTTTTGGAAGTATCAACGCCTTTTTAGCACTTTACTATCAAGCCAACACTTGGAATCATCTCAATATTGCTTGGTACATTTTTGCCTTCTGCTTTATTGCAACACGGCTTTGCGGAACTGGCCCAATTGATAAAGGCTATGGTGTCCGCATTGCAATGGGTGCCCTCGCTGTTGAAGCACTCGCCTTCATCATTATGGCACTCTTCCATCAGCAAGCAGCAGCCATCGTTGGCGTTGCTCTTACAGCAACAGGATTCTCCTTAATTTTCCCTGCGCTTGGAACAGAAGCCACAAAAATGGGAGGACCAGAATCAACTGGTATTCTTAATGCAGCCTTCTCTCTTTTCACAGATTCAACAATTTTCATCGTTGGCCCACTTATGGGTGTCGTGAAAGACTTATTCGGCTGGTACATCATGTTCTGCTCCGTTGGAACGCTTTGTATCGTTGGGATTATTGCAACTCTTGGGTTGCTTGCAATTCGAAAAAAAGAAGGCATTGTTCCTGTTAGAAAATAATTACCTTTAATCTTAACTTGAAAAGTCCTCTCATTGCGTTAGCTTTAAGAGGACTTTTTTTATAGGTATTTTATCAAATGACATTTAAAACTTGCGCCGTCTTCTGCGGCTCCCGCTTTGGAAACTCGCCTTCTTTTGCACAAGAAGCTGAACACATAGGAAAAATTCTCGCACAAAATCACATTACACTGATTTATGGCGGTGGAAACACAGGCCTTATGGGCGCTGTCGCCACAGCCTGCCTTCAAGCTGGAGGGAATGTAAAAGGCGTTATCCCATATTTTTTAAAAGAGGTGGAAACTGCTCATCCTGACGTAGCAGATCTCGAAACAACGAACAGCATGTCCAGCCGAAAAGTCAAAATGATCGAACTTTCAGAAGCGTTTATCATTTTACCGGGAGGTTTGGGGACATTCGACGAGTTTTTTGAAGTCGTAACAGAACGTCAATTAAATCTTTCTCAAAAACCCATTTTTCTTTTGAATATTGAGAATTGGGCAAATCCCCTCTTAAAAACCCTCGAAGCCTGTGTCAAACAAGGCTTTGCAGAAGAAAATATTCTTAATTTCGTAAAAATCTTTCCCTCTGCAAAAGGCTTCGAGGCATTTTTTAAGACCTTAAACAAAAATTACTGATCTTTTACCCTAGAAATTTTAGCACCACAGGCTGAGAGCTTTTCCTCAACACCTTCATATCCACGATCCAAATGATAGACACGCCTCAATTCTGTAACGCCTTCTGCTCTTAAGCCTGCTAAAATTAACGAAAAAGAAGCTCTTAAATCTGTTGCCATGACTCGGGCCCCCTGCAAGGTTTTAACCCCCTTAATCAATGCTACCCGACCGTTAAGTGTAATATCTGCTCCCATGCGGATAAGCTCTTGAACATGCATAAACCGATTTTCAAAAATCGTTTCTGTAATAGAGGAAGTCCCCTCTGCCACAGCGAGCAAAGCCGTTAACTGCGCCTGCATATCTGTTGGAAAACCAGGATAAGGTTCTGTCCGAATATCTTGAGGCTTAATTACCTTGCTTCCGCGGACACGAATTCCTTTTTCATCCAAAGAAACAGTTGCACCACTTGTTTCCAAGGCATCAAGAATTTTCTCCATATTGGAAGCCAAAGCCCCCTCAAGAAGAATATCTCCTCCTGTAATCGCACTGGCGACAGCGTATGTTCCCGCTTCAATGCGATCTGAAACAACCGCATAAGTCGTGCCATGCAGGGTCTTTACGCCCTCAATTTTGATAATGGAAGTACCTGCACCAGAAATCCTACCGCCAAGCGTATTTATAAAACCAGCCAAATCCGCAATCTCAGGCTCGCAAGCCGCATTATGAATTTCTGTTTCCCCTTCAGCCAGCGCGGCAGCCATCATCATATTTTCAGTTGCCCCAACGCTTGGGAAATCCAAACGGTGGACAGCCCCCTTCAAACCTTTAGGGGCTTTGGCATGAATATCACCACTCTCTAAGGAAATTTCTGCGCCAAGAGCTTCTAAAGCTTTTAGATGAAGATCTACGGGACGTGTTCCAATCGCACATCCTCCTGGTAAAGACACACTGGCTTCACCATACCGGGCAAGCAGTGGCCCAAGCACCAGCACAGAGGCACGCATTTTTGTTACAATATCATAAGGGGCATTGATTTTATCCGCCCGTCCTGAAATTTCGAGAACATGCCCCTCTCGTTTGACCCGCAGTCCCAAATGTTCCAAAAGACGTGCCATCAGCAAAACATCCGCAATCGCAGGGACATTTTTCAAAATGATTGTCTCATCCTTCACCAAAAGGGAAGCCGCCATCAATTTTAACGCAGAATTTTTTGCGCCGCTAATCGGAATAATACCTTCTAAACGCTGTCCGCCTTCAATAATAAATTTATCCATTTACTTCCCCCTTTCTAAAGCCAAATCACGCTATGATTTTAGTATGATTCCCTAAATCAGAGCCTTGGTAAAGTAACTCCTGACTGATTCATGTATTTTCCAAGGCGATCTGCGTAATTTGTTTCACAAGCGCCGTCCCCTTTAAAGAAAAGAAACTGGCAAATACCTTCGTTTGCATAAATCCGTGCAGGTAAAGGCGTTGTATTGCTAATTTCAATTGTAACTTGCCCTGCCCAGCCTGGTTCTAATGGGGTAACATTCACAATAATACCGCATCTCGCATAGGTTGATTTTCCAAGACAAATCACCAGCACATCTTTAGGAATCTTAAAAAACTCGACCGTGTGCGCCAGTGCAAAGCTATTCGGGGGAACCATAATATCCCCAGAACGTGTGACAAAACCCGTTGGATTAAAACTTTTAGGATCAACAATAGCACTATCAACATCCGTAAAAATACGAAATTCAGAGCCAACACGCGCATCGTAGCCATAAGAAGAAAGACCGTAAGAAATCAGTTTCTTTCCATCATTTCCCTCACGAACCTGTTTATCAGAGAAAGGGCTAATCATCTCTTCTTCGAGAGCCATCTTTCTAATCCAACGATCTGGCATCAATCCCATAAATCTTCACCTTGTTTCTAAATTCAAAAATTAATTTTAAGGCTTATTGTCATCCTAAGGCCGAACACACAACGCTTCTTCTCTTTTATTCCAAATTCTCTTTTTTGTCTTCTTCAGCCTCTTCCTCAGAACGTTCTCTTTGCTGTTGTTTTCTCCGCAGAAGATTATTTCTCAACGCCTCTCCTAAGGAATCCTGACGTTTCTTTGAGGGGACTTGTTTTGAAGTTTTTGTCTTTTTATCCGTCATCTTTTCTTATTTTCCTTAATATTTTGTGCATGTTGATGCGCTAACTCAAAATTATCTCGTAAATTAGTCCCAAGCAATCTGTCATAAATTTCTAAATTCCCTTTCAACATATGGAAAAGGGAAAAATTTTTCTTGGCATAAGCTCTACTTGCTTTTGCCCTTTCCTGCCGCAAAGAAAGAGGCATCTCGATCTCTTTTTTCATCGCTTCCACCAGGGGCGCAATCTCTCCCATTGGCACTAAAGTCGCGGTTGGAGAGTGCGCTAAACTTTCTAAGAATCCCCCGCAAGCAGAGGCAATCACAGGACAGCCGCTCATTTGAGCCTCAACGGCGGAACGCCCAAAAGGCTCCGCAATCATATTTGGAAGAACAACAAAATCAGCCAACGCATACGCAACAGGCATTTCTGAACAAAAACCGTCTATAAGAACCTGCTTCTCCAAACCCAGCAATTTAATGGTTTCTAAAAGCTCCTTTTCATACGTCTTGCTCGTTGTCTCCCCAGCAAAAACACATTTCCAATCTGAATGAAAACGGTTCAAAACTACCAAGGCTTCTAAGAGCAAATGTTGCCCTTTCCAACGGGTAAGCCGTGCAGGCACAAGAATGAATGTATGATTGGCTTTGAGCCTCCATTTGCTTACCAAAGCCTCTTTCTGGGCTAGAGAAACATGTTCCGCATCAAAATAGTGCTCATCCGCTCCTCTTGGAATAACAAAAACCCGACCCTTCTTATATTTATATTCTTTGAGAATACGTTCTTGAATAACCTGACTTACCGCAATAACGCACTTTCCTTTGAGTAAAACCTTATTATAGAAATAACGGGGAGAGAAATATTTAGCCTGATGCCGTCCGTGCCAAGTCGTTATCCATAATCTCTGGTGTTTTTTACAAGCCCAAAAGGCAAGCCAAGCAGGGTGTCGGGAACGGACATGAAGTAAATCCACCTCATGCTCTTTTAAAATTTTTTGAAGCTTCCAAAACTGTTTTAAAATATTCCATGGCCAAAAGGTTTTTTGCCCATCAAAAGGGATATGAAGAATCCCCTTTGCTTCATCCTCTTTGGAAAGCCTTCCTTGACTGATAATCATTGAGTGCGCGCCTGCAGTTGCAAGCGCCCTTGCAATCTCCAAAGCCCCCCGTGCAACCCCTCCACCCTCTTCTAAAGAAGGTAAAATCTGCGCAATAACAGGCTTTTTAGAAACAGAATCAACCAACTGGAATTGTCACCACCGCACCACCTTTTTGACTGGTGGTCGCCAAGTTACTCAAAACTTGAATCATCGTGAAAGCCTCTTTTGACTGATAATCTGTATCATCAATCCAATAGCTCACGCCACGATAAGTAACCGATACATAAGGAGACCAAGGCATATTTTTTCCCGAATGAATAATCACCTGCGGACGGTTTTCGATCCCCACTTGCCCAATCGTTGGAACGGTTCGCCCACTATCCACATCTTTCTTGGGCACATCCACCTCATAAGAAAGCTGCGTCAGCATTGCCAGCATAGATCGGGTCAAAATAGCCATCTGCCCTGGGGATTTTGGGTATGGGCCATAAATCACTTCCGTCTCTCTAGCGTCTGGATCGAGATGAAGAAGACGGCGCACTTCGCTTTCCGTTGCCTGCAAATCGGAATCTGGCGTTGCACCAAAGACAAGATAAACACGCTCTCCACTTCCACTGCTTGCATCTCCGCTACTGCTGCTTTTCCCACTTCCGCCTTTTGACGCATCCCCACCAGAAGCAGCAGAGGTTCGTACGACACGGATTGTTAAAGCGCCTGCCTCCTGCAACTGCCTTAAATCATGTAGAAGAAGATAAAAGCGCACCGACCCCCCACCCGCAGGGCCTGCACCCAGGCCACTCACATTCGAAAGTCCATCTATAGACTGCGCTGTCAGTCGCAAGAGCATGTCGATAGGCATCCCGCCTAATGAAAGCGGCATAATCACAGCAGGCGCAATAGGACGGATAATGTTTTCAGCATATTGCTGTCCATTTAGTGGCTGATAGGTAATTGTTGGATTTTCTGTTAAAATTCCCCCAATAGTCCCTGAAATTTGAGGACCTGGAATAGCACCTGCCGCCGCCGTTCCACCCATCGTAAAAGTGCCATTACGTTGCATCGAGTAACCCGAAATAACCTGCGTCGTATCCAAAAATGTTGGCGGATCCGCATAGCGTAATTTTACAATATTTAAGAGCATCTGCTCTTTTTGAACGATACCTATAGATCGGGTATAGGCCAGCTCATCATGCTTTAAACGATAAGGACCTATCCCAAGACAACCCGACAGATTAGAAAAAACAAAAGTGCATACGGATAAAGCTAAGATTTTGCGCACGTAATGCGGCATCAATGCAAAACCAATCTGCTGAGATGCCTTCATCCCTAGCTCCCTAACCTCCTGCTATGACTTCTTGCCTTCTGAAGAATGAATCCTCTTTTTCTAAAACAGAAATGCCTCTTTTTAAAAGTCTTTATCGTCCCTCTTTGTTTTAATTTTAGAGGAATTTCCTATTTCCGTATGTTACAAGGTAAGAAATATACACCTCATTGCTTCTATGCCACAGAAGCGCTCTTATGTCTTTCTTTAGTTTGAATAAATCTTAATCCCCAGCAGGTGCTTTAACACTAATTTTTCCTGTTTTTTTAGAAATTGTTGTTGTCGGAATCCTAGATTCAGCTGATTTTTTATCCTGATTTTTCGAATCAGCCCCTTCGACTGTTGCCAAATTACAAAGCACTTTGAGCAGATTAAAAGCTTGTTTACTTTCAAAATCCTTATCATCAATCCAGTAAACACTCCCTCTGAACGGCAAAGCGACATAGGCATCATAAGGTGCTGTTGTACTACAATGCACAATGATTAAAGGACGGCGGGTAACAGAACGTTCATCCACAGTTCTTGGAACTAAACCCTGCTCAATGTCCTTTTTAGGGACTTCAATCCCAGCCGCCACCTGCCCCAACATCGACAAGGCAGAATTTGTCAAAACTGCAACTTGCCCCTCTGTTTCAGGATGCGCCGCCTGAATAATTTCCACCTTTTTCACATCAGGAGAGAGATGCAATAAACGCTTTACTTCCCTCTGCACCTGCTCAATATCACCTTCTGAAGTTGCATTAAAAAGAAGAAACACTTTTGCTTCTTCTTTTCCATTCTCTTCAAGAGTTACGCTAATAGCCCCAACTTCCTGCAGTTTCCGCAAGTCCTCTAACAAAAGATAAAAACGTACACTTCCAGCAAATTTTCCAGCCCGAACATTTGAAATATCCCCTACCCAACGCATACTCAGCCTCAACAGAATATCTATTGGAATTCCACCTAGAAATAAGGGCATCACCGTTGAAACGGGCATAGGATGCACAAGATTGGAAATATATTTTTGTCCTAAAATCGGCTGATAGCTTAGGGTTGATTTATCTGTAAATTCATACCCTAATTTCCCTGTAATCGCAGGGCCGTTATCAGAATATTCAGGGCCTGCGCCCTTTCTAAATCCTTTATTTTCGAGTTTAATATGAGCTGCTGTTCCAGCCAAGCTCAGTTGCGCCGTTTGCTGGGCACTGTGGCCTGAAATAATTTGCGTCACATTCACAAAAGTTGGCAAATTTCCATAGCGGCGTTCCAGCATCGCATGTAAAAGTTGCATTTTCTGCGTTTCCGTAATTGCATTTGAATAGCCCGTCACATCAGGATGCATCATACGATGCCCCAGCCCCATACAACTTGCCAAAGGCAATGTAACAGAAAAGAGCGCCAAATATCTTGAAAAGACACGTTGCCTCAAAAAATTCCCCATTCCATTCCTTTTTCCTGCTAAAGAAACGCATCTCAACAAGATTAATATTCTTTTTCTTGGAATTATCTTATGCCATCTCTTGCACTTTTGCACAGACTTACCAGATGTGTAGCAGAGACCTGTTTTAGATGCCAAAATATCACGACAGCATCAAACATGGCATCACATAATAACAGATCAAGAAATTCTTAATATTTTCCCGATTTTGGGTTTTGTTAAACGCTATTTTGGAGCAACAGATGAGCAAAATTATTGGTATTGACCTTGGTACTACCAACTCCTGCGTGGCCGTTCAGGAAGGTAAAAATACTAAAGTTATCCCTAACGCAGAAGGCGCAGCAACAACTCCATCTGTTGTCGCTTTCGTAAAAGACGGTGAAATTATCACAGGTCAGCCTGCAAAACGTCAGGCTGTGACAAATGCAGAAAACACATTCTTTTTTATTAAGCGTCTTGTCGGCCGCCGCTATGACGATCCAAAAGTCCAAGAAGATAAAGCCCTCATGCCTTATAAAATCGTCGAAGGGCCAAACGGTGACGCTTGGGTTGAGACAAAAGACGGCAAAAAATCTCCAGCGCAAATTTCTGCACATATTCTTACAAAAATGAAAGAGGCTGCAGAAGCTTACCTTGGCAGCAAGGTCAAAGAAGCCGTCATTACGTGCCCTGCCTATTTTGACGACGCTCAGCGTCAGGCAACACGCGATGCGGGAACAATTGCTGGCCTTGATGTCAAACGTATTATCAATGAGCCAACAGCGGCTGCGCTTGCTTATGGTCTTGAAAAGAAAAATCCTGGCCATGTCGCTGTTTACGATCTCGGTGGTGGTACCTTTGATATCTCCATCCTTGAAATCGCTGATGGCACTGTTGAGGTGCTTTCCACGAACGGGGATACTTTCCTCGGTGGTGCCGACTTTGATAAAGCAATCGTCCAGTGGATTATTGATGAATTCAAAAAAGAAAATGGGATTGATCTTTCAAAAGACAAAATGGCGACGCCACGTCTTTTTGAGGCTGCTGAAAAAGCCAAAATTGAGCTTTCTTCAACCATGCAGACTGAGATTAACCTGCCCTTTATCACAATGGATGCCTCTGGTCCGAAACATCTCGTTTTGACACTTTCCCGTGCAACACTTGACAGCCTGACAGCAGACCTTATCAAGCGCAGCTTAACGCCTTGTGAAAAAGCATTAAAAGATGCAAAATTGTCCACAAGCGATATCCGTGAAGTCATTCTGGTCGGCGGTCAAACCCGTATGCCAAAAGTGATTGAAACGGTTGAAAAATACTTTGGCAAAGCGCCTGCAAGAAACGTCAATCCTGACGAAGTCGTTGCCATTGGTGCGGCTATTCAGGGTGGTGTGTTGATGGGAGATGTGAAGGATGTCCTTCTTCTCGACGTCACTCCTCTCTCCTTGGGAATTGAAACTCTCGGTGGCGTGATGACACGTTTGATTGATCGTAACACGACAATCCCAACGAAGAAGAGCCAGACCTTCTCGACAGCTGAAGATAACCAGCCTGCCGTGACGATTAAGGTTTTCCAAGGTGAACGTGAGCTCGCTCAGGATAATAAACTTCTAGGACAGTTTGATCTTAAAGATATTCCTGCTGCGCCCCGTGGCGTTCCTCAGATTGAAGTGACATTTGATATTGATGCCAACGGTATCGTCCATGTCACGGCAAAGGATAAAAACACAGGCAAAGAGCAGAGAATTGAAATTCAGCCTCAAGGCGGATTAAGCGAAGCTGATATCGAAAGAATGGTTCATGAAGCAGAGGAACATGCCGCTTCTGATAAAGAGCGCCGTTCCCTCATTGAAGCTCGCAATGAGCTTGAAGCCCTGATCCACCAAACAGAGAAAGCCATTTCTGAAGCAGGGGAAAAACTTCCTGCCCCAGCAAAAGAAAGTGCTGAAAAAGCAATTTCCGCTGCGAAAGAGAAATTAACCTCTGAAAAAGCGGACGAAATTCGTGCCGCAATTGAAGAGTTGCGCAAAGCAGCGATGTCCGTTGCTCAAGCAGCTGGACCTGCTGCTCCAGAAGGAGCTCAGCCAGAAGCAAATGGCAAAAAAGAAGAAGACATTGTCGATGCTGAATTCGAAGATGTTGATGGCAAGAAATAAGAGATAAGCTTCTTATTTTGACCTGAAGAATGCTCCCTTTCGTTTTTGAAAGGGAGTTTTCTTTTGTTTATACCTTGTTCATCCGCTATTTAATTCCAAAATAAGAAACACGATTTAATCTTTCAGGACAACCAAGACTGCAATTAATCTTGGTCGCCTCTAACAAAAATCACTATGGGAGAAGATATGTCGCAAAAACGCGATTATTACGAAGTCTTAGGCATTACACGGGAAGTAACTATCACCGAAATCAAACGCGCTTACCGCCTCAAGGCCCGTCAATATCATCCCGACCTCAACCCTGGAGACACACAGGCAGAAATTCACTTTAAAGAAGTTACAGAGGCCTATGAAATCCTCTCAGATCCTGCAAAACGAGAACGTTATGATCGTTTCGGTCACGAAGGGGTTAACCAGCAAGGGGGTGGATTTGGACAAGGATTTGGCGACCTAGGTGATATTTTTGAACAGATGTTCGGTGGTGGCCAGCAACGTGGTGGACGCAGAGCCCAAAAAGTGGGTGAAAAAATTGAAGCTTCTATCCACATCTCTCTTTCGGAGGCCTTTACTGGAACTGAAAAGAAAATCTCCATCCAGCGTAAACGCCATTGTGACTCTTGTGACGGAACAGGATCAAAAGATGGCGCCTCTGGAATCAAAAACTGCTCGTCCTGTGCTGGACACGGTTCTGTACGCATGCAGAATGGTTTTTTTGTTGTCGAACGCCCCTGCACTACATGCCGTGGCGACGGACAGGAAGTCACCAATCCTTGCAACCAGTGCAATGGCTCTGGCTTGAAAGAAAAAACAGAAGAAGTTGATATTCCTATTCCAGCAGGTATCGATTCCGGAACGAGCATCCGCTTCTCTGGTCTTGGCCATTCTGCTAAAGGAACGACAGCGCAAGATGGCGACTTATACGTTCTCATTGAAATTGAAAGCGACCCTCGCTTTCAGCGTGAAGATGCGAATCTCATTATGGAACTCCCTCTCAGGATGGGACAAGCTGCCCTAGGAGATACTTTTGAAATTGATCTCATTGAAGGGGGAAAAGAAAAAGTTGAAATCATGCCAGGGACGCAATCTGGAGAAATCATTCGCATTCGAGGGAAGGGATTCTCCATTCTTAACAGCAAAAGGCGTGGCGATCTTTATCTAAGAACGAATGTCGAAATTCCAAAAAAGCTAACCAAAAAGCAAGTAGAACTCCTCGAGGCGTTGGAAAAAGAAATGGGATATGAACCGAAACATCCCCGTCCAACCCCAAGTCTCTTTGAAAAAACTCGGAAATTTTTTGAAGGGTCATGATTTTAAGGAATCCAGTTATGAATAATAAGCCATTAAACCTTGGAATCGCAGGCATTCGTGGACGTCTCGGCAGTCTCTGCAAAACGCTTGCAATCGCCTCGCCTGATTTCAGCCTTAAAGGTGGGACTTCTCGTGAGAATGATCCCGGGAAAGGCCTGTTTTCTGATCCCTTAATTCTGGCTCAACAATGTGATGTCATCATTGATGTCAGCCACGCAAGCCTTACACAAGCACACGCAGAAGCTTTTACAAAGGCAAATGTCGCATGGGTTAATGGTGTTACAGGGCTTAATTCAGAGCAACAAGCCCTTTTAGGACAAACGGCCCTAAAAATTCCTGTTCTTCAAGCCTCTAATTTCTCTCCTGCCCTTACCCTTTTCTTTAAAGCAGCAGAAATGCTGGCAAAAGAATTGCCTGATTACGATGCCGAAATTATCGAAACCCATCATAATCAAAAGGCAGATGCGCCTTCCGGTACAGCCTTATCTATCGGACGTGCGGTTGCAAAGGGCAGAAATATCGCATTTTCATCTCCTCAACAGCAATTACGCAATAAAGTTCGTACCAAAGGTGAAATTGGATTTTCCTCAATCCGTGGCGGACGGGTCGTTGGAGAGCATGAGCTTCGCTTTCTTGGGGAGATGGAAGAAATTACGCTTTCACACCGCTCCTTTGATCGCAAATTATTTGCTTCAGGCGCTCTGAAAGCAGCGTATTGGCTGGGGCAAAGACGGCCTTCTCCTAATCGAATTTATGACATGGAGGATCTTATCGAATCATAAAAAAGTTGACGGCAAAGGATGAGCGTCCTAAGCCTTAGAAACATTTATCATTTTAGTATCGGCCTTGGTCGCCTAAAAAAGCAATTTAGGCGCGTTCTCTTTCCCTTTAAGAACAGGGTTATGAGGAAGCTGCAACCCACTCATTCCCTGAGAGGTCCCTGAGTGCGCAATAACGGCAATTTTTATTTTACTTCCGAATCCGTTTCTGAAGGTCATCCCGACAAAGTAGCGGATCGTATCTCCGACACAGTTCTTGACGCTTATTTAGCGCAAGAACCTGAAGCTCGCGTCGCCTGTGAAACTTTAGTGACAACCAACCGTGTTGTCTTAGCTGGCGAAGTCCGCGGTCCAGAAAAAATCGCAAAAGAGTTACCTGATCTCATCCGTAACGCCATTAAAGATATTGGCTATGATCAGGAAGGTTTTTCTTGGAAAAACGTTGATATCGCATCGCATTTACATGCACAGTCTGCGCATATTGCGCAAGGCGTTGACGCAACAAGCGACAAAGAAGAAGGCGCTGGTGATCAGGGAATCATGTTTGGCTATGCCAGCAATGAAACCCCTTCCTTAATGCCTGCTCCGCTTTACTATGCACATAATCTTCTTCATGAAATGCGTCGTTTACGCCGTGAGAATCCCAATAGCATTCTAGAACCAGATGCCAAAAGCCAAGTGACGCTTCGTTATGAGAATGGCAAGCCTATTGGCGTTGATTCAATCGTTGTTTCCACACAACATACCAAAGAAGCAAAACAATCTGACATCCGTGAGCTTGTTTCAAAAACAATCCAAAAAGTTTTGCCTTCTGAATGGACTCTTTCTTCAGACAAGCTTTTTGTAAATCCAACAGGTATTTTCGAGATTGGTGGCCCTGATGGTGATGCAGGTGTAACGGGACGGAAAATCATCGTTGATACCTACGGTGGCGCCGCACCACATGGTGGCGGAGCATTCTCTGGTAAAGATCCAACCAAGGTAGATCGTTCTGCAGCATACGCAGCCCGCTATCTTGCGAAGAATGTTGTCTCTGCAGGTCTCGCAGATCGCTGCACCATTCAGCTCAGCTATGCCATTGGTGTTGCTCGCCCGCTTTCGATTTATGTTGATCTCGATGGTACAGGAAAAGATGTGGATGAGGACAAACTTGCAAACGTTCTCAATCAAGTCATGAATCTTTCCCCAAAAGGGATTAGAGAGCATCTTCGCCTGAACCGTCCAATTTATGTACCGACCTCTGCTTATGGGCATTTTGGACGTGAACCCGACCTCAATCTTGATACCTTTACATGGGAGCGCACCGATTTAGTTCCAGCCTTAAAAGCTGCACTAAACCGCTAATCGCTTAACATTATATTCCCGTCATGAACGATAATGCAAACGTCTCCTCCTCCGCTTCCAGCGGAGGAGATCTTTCAGAACTTAAAGCACAGCCAACACGCCTTTATGGACGGCGTTTAGGCAAACCGTTACGCCAACGACAAGCAGAGCTTTTAGAAAAAGAACTTCCACGCTTTAGTCTTATACATCCTGAAAATCCAACCATAGATTTTCCAAAATCCACTTCCGAAATGCCTTTATGGCTTGAAATTGGTTTTGGCAGCGGAGAACATATTTCAAAAGAAATGGAGCGTGGCGAAAAACGCTATATTGCTTCTGAATTTTTTGAAAATGGCATTTGTTCTCTTCTTGGACGGCTCATTGAAACCGAAAAAGAAACCGGAAATTTTCCAAATGTTCGTCTTTGGGCAAAAGATGCGAGAGTATTACTTGATGCACTGCCAACAGCCTCTTTAGACGGCGTTTGTCTCTTTTTTCCAGACCCTTGGCCTAAAAAACGCCATTCTAAACGTCGTTTTGTCCACCCTGATAACCTCAAAAGACTCGCTAGAGTACTTAAGCCTGCTGGAAAATGGCGTGTTGCAACGGATCATCCAGTCTATCAGGAATGGATCAAAGAAGTCATGACTCATCAAAATCTCTTCCAGATTTTTGAACCAGCAACCACACGTCCGGAAGGCTGGTCTCCGACACGCTATGAGGCCAAAGCCTTTAGAGAAGGTAGAGAATGTCTTTACTGGGAATTTAAAAATAAAGGTCTCTCTGAGATCAAATAAATTTAACCCCTAAATGAGGTAAGAATAATGACAGAAAGATTTGGAGAAGCACCTGCTGAAGAAATTGAACGGGAGGAAATGACTTTTGATGTCCTTATTGCTGGCGCTGGCCCTGCCGGTCTCTCCGCAGCCATTGCCTTAAAAAAAGCGGATTCCTCTCTTTCTGTCTGTCTTATTGAAAAAAGCGCTGAAATTGGAGGACATATTGTTTCTGGCGCTTTAATTGATCCCAAAGCGATTAAGGAACTTTTACCTGAATATTCTTTCGAAGATCTTGGTCTAACGACACCTGTTTCTGAGGAAAAACTATTTTTCTTAACAGAAAAACAAAAGATCGCAATTCCCTTTGTCCCTTTCTTACTTCCGAGCAAAAATAACCATGGCAACTATGCCCTTTCATTAAGCGAATTCTGTAAAAAACTTGCTGAAATTGCTGAAGAGCTTGGTGTCGAAATCTATCCTGGTTTTGCAGGCGCAAAATTAGCTTTTGAGAATCAAAAACTCGTCGGAATCATTACTGGTGATATGGGACGGGATCGCCACGATGCACCCAAGTCCGATTTTATGCCTGGAATGCTCTTGCGCGCCAAACAAACAATTCTGGCTGAAGGTGCTCGTGGCTCCTTAACAACACATGCAAAACGGCACTTTAACCTTTGCCGTGACAGTGATCCGGAAACTTATGGCTTAGGCATAAAAGAAGTCTGGGAAATTCCAGCTGAAAATCATCGACCAGGCTTCATTCAACATAGTTTTGGATGGCCTTTAGATGGAAAAACCTATGGTGGAGGCTTCCTCTACCATTTTGGCAAAAATCTCGTCTCTTATGGTTTTGTCATTGCACTTGATTACAAAAATCCGTGGCTTTCTCCCTTTGAAGAAATGCAGCGTCTCAAAACGCATCCCGCATTTTCTGAACATTTCAAAGGAGGACGCAGAATTGCTTACGGCGCCAGAGCTTTAACAGAAGGTGGATGGCAATCTCTTCCCAAACTCTCCTTTCCAGGCGGAATTCTTGTTGGTGATTGCGCTGGTTTTCTTAACGTGCCACGCCTAAAAGGCATCCATACAGCCATGAAATCCGGTATGCTTGGTGCAGAAGCAATTCTTGAAGCTCTCAAAAACAATGCAGACCAAGCAACGACATTTGAAGAAAAATTTAAAAACTCTTGGCTTGCAAAAGAATTATACCAAGCACGCAATATCCGGCCAGCTTTCGCCAAATTAGGCACTTTTTTAGCCTCCCCTTATGTTTTCCTTGATGAAACGCTTTTTCGAGGGCAGTTACCATGGACGTTGCACCATCGTGAAGAGGATAGTGATTCTTTTCACAATGCAGATGAAATGCCCGAAATTATCTATCCACGGCCTGACAACAAACTCACTTTTGATCGCCCCTCTTCTGTTTATTTGGCAAATATCTCCCATGATGACAATCAGCCCAATCATCTTCTGATAGGATCTACACAAACATGGGAAGAAAGAAACTGGGATCAGTTTAAAGGGCCTGAAACACGCTTCTGTCCAGCTGGCGTTTATGGAGCAGAGCCTAATCCAGATAAACCTGGCTACCATATTCTTCAAATCTCACCGCAAAACTGCCTACACTGCAAAACCTGTGTGATTAAGGATGTCCGGCAAGAGTTGGAATGGATTCCGCCAGAAGGTGGCTCTGGCCCAAATTATGGAAATGGCATGTAAACTGACAATTCTTTGCTCTTTACAACGTATTTTTAACATTTCAATGTGGAGGGATTTTATTCCCCCTACAAAATGCGCTTTTAAAAAGCTATAATTCCGCAATCTTTTTATTTTTTACATCTATTATGGATTAGTTCATGAAAATCCTTGTCCCTTTTAAAAGGGTGGTTGATCCCAATATTAAACCTCTCATTTCAGCCGATCACAGCAGAATGGAAACGGATAATTTAAAGCATTCTCCCAATCCTTTTGACGAAATTGCACTTGAAGAAGCTCTTCGCCTTAAAGAAAAACAAAAAGCCTCTGAAATCATTGTTGTCTCCATTGGCCCTCAAAAAGCGCAAGACGTTTTAAGAACAGGTCTCGCAATGGGCGCAGACCGTGCCATTCACTTTAAGACAGAACAAGATGGGCTTAAAAATTTAGAACCTTTGGCGATTGCAAAAATTTTGCAGAAAATTGCGCAAAGAGAGGACATTTCCCTTATCTTAATGGGGAAACAGGCCATTGATGATGATTTTAACGCCACAGGGCAGATTCTCGCGACAAAATTGAACTGGCCACAAGCCTGCTTTGCCAGCGAAATCACCATCGATGGAGACAAGGCGGAAATTTCAAAAGAAGGCGATAATGGAATCGAAAAAGTGTCTCTGACACTCCCTGCTGTCATCACAGCAGATTTGCGTCTTAACGAACCACGCTACGCCTCTTTGCCAAATATTATGAAAGCGCGAAAGAAACCTATCGAAGCTATTACAGCAGAAGAATTAGAACTCTCACAAGAAGACCTCAGCCCCAGACTCGAAATTATCGGAATAGAAGACCTGCCAAAACGTCCCGATGTCGTCATGCTTAAAAATGTAAAAGAATTAGCTGAAAAAATTCGTGAAATGGAGCTTAAATTCCAATGAGATCTCTTGTTTTAATCCAAACCGAAAACCAGAAAATTCTTTCCTCTTCCCTCTCTGCCCTTGCCGCAGCTAAAAAACTTGGCGGTATTATTGATGCTTTTTTTCTCGGGGAGGATAGTAAAACACTTATTTCTGACCTTAAAGGCATTTCAAAAGCATATCTTGCCCCGAATCATCTCTTAGAGGGCCAAATTGCAGAGATTCTAAAGAATCTGTCTTCGGACTATACGCATTTTTTTGCCGCAGGCACTTCTGAAGGTAAGAATATCCTCCCACGACTAGCTGGTCTCTTAGACATTCAACCAATTACTGAAATTACAGATATTCTTTCAGAAAATACTTTCGTTCGCCCTGTCTATGCTGGAACAGCATTGGCAAAAGTGCAAACTAAAGATGAAAAGAAAATTCTCCTCATCCGTTCAGCCTCTTTTGAACCTGACAATAGTCATAAAAATGCAGAAACACCAGAATGCGTCATGATCTCTGAGGAAAACCTTTCACCCTACCCTGTCACTTTCATTGCAAATGAAAATACGCCTTCAGATAAAGTTGACCTTGAAACGGCAAAAATCATTGTTTCAGGCGGAAAAGGCTTCAAAAGCGCAGAATCGTTTGCAACCCTCCTAGAGCCTCTCGCAAAAATCCTAGAGGCAGGTATCGGCGCCTCAAGAGCAGCCGTTGATTCGGACTTTGCACCAAATGAATCACAGGTGGGCCAAACAGGGAAAATTGTTGCCCCTGACATTTATATTGCTATTGGCCTTTCTGGCGCCCCCCAACACTTAGCTGGAATTAAGGACAGTAAAGTCATTTTTGCAATAAATCTTGATCCACAAGCCTCTATTTTCAACAATGCAGATTATGGCCTTGAAGCCGATCTCTTTGAAGTCTTACCTGAACTCACTGCTGAGTTGGAAAAACTGTCCTAAAACTTTCTTAAAAAACGATCCATCATGCCCCCTCCCTAGATCTTTTAATGAGGGGGATCTTTATAAATAGCGCTTAAAAATGTATCCTTTTTGGCACAAAATATGCTCAATATTACCGAAACATTCTGAAAAATTGACTTAGAACCTGTCTCGACTTAATTGATAAAAAGTAGGTTCAATAAGCTATATTTTGATCAAAATATCTTTTTCTCATTTTGAGCTGAAAGCCCCTGTATCTCGTTATGTTTGTTTTCAGGGTTAAACATCGTGTTTTTATAAGTTTTAGCTTTAATTTTGCTTAGGTAAGTATGAACAAAACGCACTCTATTTTTTATCCTAAAAAGAATCTTTTTAGCGTAAAATTTTTTCTAAGCTCTACATGCTTAGCACTAAGCTTTGGAACTGCGTCCTTCCTACCAAAAGAAGCGTTTGCGGCAGATACGCCACAAACAAATGACAAGAATGTGCAAACACGCAAAGGGAGCTCTTCACTGCGCTCCCAGCGAGCAAATACCAACAGGCTTCAACTCGACACAACGTCACAACCAACCCCAACCGTTACCAACATAAATGATGGTAAAGACCATCAAAGTGACACAATCTCCGTTGGCAGCGACCAAGGCACAGGCACGCTTAATATTGACGGGGCAAACTCTTCTGCAACCGTTGGCGACAGTGCAGGCGCAGCAACACCAACCAATGGCTATGTTAAAGTTGCCGCTGGCAGTGCTGTTAACATCACCGATGGCGGTTCGCTTAAGATTGACGCTCAGCAATCTACTGGCAATGATGTCAACTACCCAACCCTCCAAATTGGCACAACGAGTGGTCAAGATGCCGCCTCTGTCAACATGGACAAAGGCTCACTTGATGTCTCTAACGGACAAATCCAAGTCGGTGACAATCTAACCTCTTCAGCAGGTGGCGCAGCCTCCCTCAACGCAAAAGACTCCACCATTACAGGCGGTTTGCAGATCGGGGCTGGCAATAACACCTCCTCTAACGTTTCGCTGACAAACACAACCTATAATGACAATGGTCACGGCGTCGATGTCGGTATCCGTGGAACAAACAATACCCTCACACAGAGTGGCGGCGTTTCTAACGCAAGCAACATCTCTATCGGCGGTTCCGATGATGGCAACGGCAATGGCGACAAGAATGCTGTCGGCAACGCCTCCTTTACCAATGGCGCTACCTTAAATGCAGGCGACGGCAAAGACGGCGGAATGGTCGTCGGCGACCATGGCACAGGATCGGCAAACTTCGACAGCTCAAACCTCAATGTCAATGGCTTGGTCGATGTCGCTAATAATTACGGTTCAAACGGTACACTAACCCTCCAAAATAACAGCAAGGGTAAAGCAACAAACGTTATCGTCGGCGATGGCGGTAAAGGTACCATGAATGTCGAGAGCGGAAGCACGCTTTCAACCGATACCATTGATGTCGGAAGTGCCGACCAGGGCACAGGCACGCTTAATATTGACGGGGCAAACTCTTCTGCAACCGTTGGCGACAGTGCAGGCGCAGCAACACCAACCAATGGCTATGTTAAAGTTGCCGCTGGCAGTGCTGTTAACATCACCGATGGCGGTTCGCTTAAGATTGACGCTCAGCAATCTACTGGCAATGATGTCAACTACCCAACCCTCCAAATTGGCACAACGAGTGGTCAAGATGCCGCCTCTGTCAACATGGACAAAGGCTCACTTGATGTCTCTAACGGACAAATCCAAGTCGGTGACAATCTAACCTCTTCAGCAGGTGGCGCAGCCTCCCTCAACGCAAAAGACTCCACCATTACAGGCGGTTTGCAGATCGGGGCTGGCAATAACACCTCCTCTAACGTTTCGCTGACAAACACAACCTATAATGACAATGGTCACGGCGTCGATGTCGGTATCCGTGGAACAAACAATACCCTCACACAGAGTGGCGGCGTTTCTAACGCAAGCAACATCTCTATCGGCGGTTCCGATGATGGCAACGGCAATGGCGACAAGAATGCTGTCGGCAACGCCTCCTTTACCAATGGCGCTACCTTAAATGCAGGCGACGGCAAAGACGGCGGAATGGTCGTCGGCGACCATGGCACAGGATCGGCAAACTTCGACAGCTCAAACCTCAATGTCAATGGCTTGGTCGATGTCGCTAATAATTACGGTTCAAACGGTACACTAACCCTCCAAAATAACAGCAAGGGTAAAGCAACAAACGTTATCGTCGGCGATGGCGGTAAAGGTACCATGAATGTCGAGAGCGGAAGCACGCTTTCAACCGATACCATTGATGTCGGAAGTGCCGACCAGGGCACAGGCACGCTTAATATTGACGGGGCAAACTCTTCTGCAACCGTTGGCGACAGTGCAGGCGCAGCAACACCAACCAATGGCTATGTTAAAGTTGCCGCTGGCAGTGCTGTTAACATCACCGATGGCGGTTCGCTTAAGATTGACGCTCAGCAATCTACTGGCAATGATGTCAACTACCCAACCCTCCAAATTGGCACAACGAGTGGTCAAGATGCCGCCTCTGTCAACATGGACAAAGGCTCACTTGATGTCTCTAACGGACAAATCCAAGTCGGTGACAATCTAACCTCTTCAGCAGGTGGCGCAGCCTCCCTCAACGCAAAAGACTCCACCATTACAGGCGGTTTGCAGATCGGGGCTGGCAATAACACCTCCTCTAACGTTTCGCTGACAAACACAACCTATAATGACAATGGTCACGGCGTCGATGTCGGTATCCGTGGAACAAACAATACCCTCACACAGAGTGGCGGCGTTTCTAACGCAAGCAACATCTCTATCGGCGGTTCCGATGATGGCAACGGCAATGGCGACAAGAATGCTGTCGGCAACGCCTCCTTTACCAATGGCGCTACCTTAAATGCAGGCGACGGCAAAGACGGCGGAATGGTCGTCGGCGACCATGGCACAGGATCGGCAAACTTCGACAGCTCAAACCTCAATGTCAATGGCTTGGTCGATGTCGCTAATAATTACGGTTCAAACGGTACACTAACCCTCCAAAATAACAGCAAGGGTAAAGCAACAAACGTTATCGTCGGCGATGGCGGTAAAGGTACCATGAATGTCGAGAGCGGAAGCACGCTTTCAACCGATACCATTGATGTCGGAAGTGCCGACCAGGGCACAGGCACGCTTAATATTGACGGGGCAAACTCTTCTGCAACCGTTGGCGACAGTGCAGGCGCAGCAACACCAACCAATGGCTATGTTAAAGTTGCCGCTGGCAGTGCTGTTAACATCACCGATGGCGGTTCGCTTAAGATTGACGCTCAGCAATCTACTGGCAATGATGTCAACTACCCAACCCTCCAAATTGGCACAACGAGTGGTCAAGATGCCGCCTCTGTCAACATGGACAAAGGCTCACTTGATGTCTCTAACGGACAAATCCAAGTCGGTGACAATCTAACCTCTTCAGCAGGTGGCGCAGCCTCCCTCAACGCAAAAGACTCCACCATTACAGGCGGTTTGCAGATCGGGGCTGGCAATAACACCTCCTCTAACGTTTCGCTGACAAACACAACCTATAATGACAATGGTCACGGCGTCGATGTCGGTATCCGTGGAACAAACAATACCCTCACACAGAGTGGCGGCGTTTCTAACGCAAGCAACATCTCTATCGGCGGTTCCGATGATGGCAACGGCAATGGCGACAAGAATGCTGTCGGCAACGCCTCCTTTACCAATGGCGCTACCTTAAATGCAGGCGACGGCAAAGACGGCGGAATGGTCGTCGGCGACCATGGCACAGGATCGGCAAACTTCGACAGCTCAAACCTCAATGTCAATGGCTTGGTCGATGTCGCTAATAATTACGGTTCAAACGGTACACTAACCCTCCAAAATAACAGCAAGGGTAAAGCAACAAACGTTATCGTCGGCGATGGCGGTAAAGGTACCATGAATGTCGAGAGCGGAAGCACGCTTTCAACCGATACCATTGATGTCGGAAGTGCCGACCAGGGCACAGGCACGCTTAATATTGACGGGGCAAACTCTTCTGCAACCGTTGGCGACAGTGCAGGCGCAGCAACACCAACCAATGGCTATGTTAAAGTTGCCGCTGGCAGTGCTGTTAACATCACCGATGGCGGTTCGCTTAAGATTGACGCTCAGCAATCTACTGGCAATGATGTCAACTACCCAACCCTCCAAATTGGCACAACGAGTGGTCAAGATGCCGCCTCTGTCAACATGGACAAAGGCTCACTTGATGTCTCTAACGGACAAATCCAAGTCGGTGACAATCTAACCTCTTCAGCAGGTGGCGCAGCCTCCCTCAACGCAAAAGACTCCACCATTACAGGCGGTTTGCAGATCGGGGCTGGCAATAACACCTCCTCTAACGTTTCGCTGACAAACACAACCTATAATGACAATGGTCACGGCGTCGATGTCGGTATCCGTGGAACAAACAATACCCTCACACAGAGTGGCGGCGTTTCTAACGCAAGCAACATCTCTATCGGCGGTTCCGATGATGGCAACGGCAATGGCGACAAGAATGCTGTCGGCAACGCCTCCTTTACCAATGGCGCTACCTTAAATGCAGGCGACGGCAAAGACGGCGGAATGGTCGTCGGCGACCATGGCACAGGATCGGCAAACTTCGACAGCTCAAACCTCAATGTCAATGGCTTGGTCGATGTCGCTAATAATTACGGTTCAAACGGTACACTAACCCTCCAAAATAACAGCAAGGGTAAAGCAACAAACGTTATCGTCGGCGATGGCGGTAAAGGTACCATGAATGTCGAGAGCGGAAGCACGCTTTCAACCGATACCATTGATGTCGGAAGTGCCGACCAGGGCACAGGCACGCTTAATATTGACGGGGCAAACTCTTCTGCAACCGTTGGCGACAGTGCAGGCGCAGCAACACCAACCAATGGCTATGTTAAAGTTGCCGCTGGCAGTGCTGTTAACATCACCGATGGCGGTTCGCTTAAGATTGACGCTCAGCAATCTACTGGCAATGATGTCAACTACCCAACCCTCCAAATTGGCACAACGAGTGGTCAAGATGCCGCCTCTGTCAACATGGACAAAGGCTCACTTGATGTCTCTAACGGACAAATCCAAGTCGGTGACAATCTAACCTCTTCAGCAGGTGGCGCAGCCTCCCTCAACGCAAAAGACTCCACCATTACAGGCGGTTTGCAGATCGGGGCTGGCAATAACACCTCCTCTAACGTTTCGCTGACAAACACAACCTATAATGACAATGGTCACGGCGTCGATGTCGGTATCCGTGGAACAAACAATACCCTCACACAGAGTGGCGGCGTTTCTAACGCAAGCAACATCTCTATCGGCGGTTCCGATGATGGCAACGGCAATGGCGACAAGAATGCTGTCGGCAACGCCTCCTTTACCAATGGCGCTACCTTAAATGCAGGCGACGGCAAAGACGGCGGAATGGTCGTCGGCGACCATGGCACAGGATCGGCAAACTTCGACAGCTCAAACCTCAATGTCAATGGCTTGGTCGATGTCGCTAATAATTACGGTTCAAACGGTACACTAACCCTCCAAAATAACAGCAAGGGTAAAGCAACAAACGTTATCGTCGGCGATGGCGGTAAAGGTACCATGAATGTCGAGAGCGGAAGCACGCTTTCAACCGATACCATTGATGTCGGAAGTGCCGACCAGGGCACAGGCACGCTTAATATTGACGGGGCAAACTCTTCTGCAACCGTTGGCGACAGTGCAGGCGCAGCAACACCAACCAATGGCTATGTTAAAGTTGCCGCTGGCAGTGCTGTTAACATCACCGATGGCGGTTCGCTTAAGATTGACGCTCAGCAATCTACTGGCAATGATGTCAACTACCCAACCCTCCAAATTGGCACAACGAGTGGTCAAGATGCCGCCTCTGTCAACATGGACAAAGGCTCACTTGATGTCTCTAACGGACAAATCCAAGTCGGTGACAATCTAACCTCTTCAGCAGGTGGCGCAGCCTCCCTCAACGCAAAAGACTCCACCATTACAGGCGGTTTGCAGATCGGGGCTGGCAATAACACCTCCTCTAACGTTTCGCTGACAAACACAACCTATAATGACAATGGTCACGGCGTCGATGTCGGTATCCGTGGAACAAACAATACCCTCACACAGAGTGGCGGCGTTTCTAACGCAAGCAACATCTCTATCGGCGGTTCCGATGATGGCAACGGCAATGGCGACAAGAATGCTGTCGGCAACGCCTCCTTTACCAATGGCGCTACCTTAAATGCAGGCGACGGCAAAGACGGCGGAATGGTCGTCGGCGACCATGGCACAGGATCGGCAAACTTCGACAGCTCAAACCTCAATGTCAATGGCTTGGTCGATGTCGCTAATAATTACGGTTCAAACGGTACACTAACCCTCCAAAATAACAGCAAGGGTAAAGCAACAAACGTTATCGTCGGCGATGGCGGTAAAGGTACCATGAATGTCGAGAGCGGAAGCACGCTTTCAACCGATACCATTGATGTCGGAAGTGCCGACCAGGGCACAGGCACGCTTAATATTGACGGGGCAAACTCTTCTGCAACCGTTGGCGACAGTGCAGGCGCAGCAACACCAACCAATGGCTATGTTAAAGTTGCCGCTGGCAGTGCTGTTAACATCACCGATGGCGGTTCGCTTAAGATTGACGCTCAGCAATCTACTGGCAATGATGTCAACTACCCAACCCTCCAAATTGGCACAACGAGTGGTCAAGATGCCGCCTCTGTCAACATGGACAAAGGCTCACTTGATGTCTCTAACGGACAAATCCAAGTCGGTGACAATCTAACCTCTTCAGCAGGTGGCGCAGCCTCCCTCAACGCAAAAGACTCCACCATTACAGGCGGTTTGCAGATCGGGGCTGGCAATAACACCTCCTCTAACGTTTCGCTGACAAACACAACCTATAATGACAATGGTCACGGCGTCGATGTCGGTATCCGTGGAACAAACAATACCCTCACACAGAGTGGCGGCGTTTCTAACGCAAGCAACATCTCTATCGGCGGTTCCGATGATGGCAACGGCAATGGCGACAAGAATGCTGTCGGCAACGCCTCCTTTACCAATGGCGCTACCTTAAATGCAGGCGACGGCAAAGACGGCGGAATGGTCGTCGGCGACCATGGCACAGGATCGGCAAACTTCGACAGCTCAAACCTCAATGTCAATGGCTTGGTCGATGTCGCTAATAATTACGGTTCAAACGGTACACTAACCCTCCAAAATAACAGCAAGGGTAAAGCAACAAACGTTATCGTCGGCGATGGCGGTAAAGGTACCATGAATGTCGAGAGCGGAAGCACGCTTTCAACCGATACCATTGATGTCGGAAGTGCCGACCAGGGCACAGGCACGCTTAATATTGACGGGGCAAACTCTTCTGCAACCGTTGGCGACAGTGCAGGCGCAGCAACACCAACCAATGGCTATGTTAAAGTTGCCGCTGGCAGTGCTGTTAACATCACCGATGGCGGTTCGCTTAAGATTGACGCTCAGCAATCTACTGGCAATGATGTCAACTACCCAACCCTCCAAATTGGCACAACGAGTGGTCAAGATGCCGCCTCTGTCAACATGGACAAAGGCTCACTTGATGTCTCTAACGGACAAATCCAAGTCGGTGACAATCTAACCTCTTCAGCAGGTGGCGCAGCCTCCCTCAACGCAAAAGACTCCACCATTACAGGCGGTTTGCAGATCGGGGCTGGCAATAACACCTCCTCTAACGTTTCGCTGACAAACACAACCTATAATGACAATGGTCACGGCGTCGATGTCGGTATCCGTGGAACAAACAATACCCTCACACAGAGTGGCGGCGTTTCTAACGCAAGCAACATCTCTATCGGCGGTTCCGATGATGGCAACGGCAATGGCGACAAGAATGCTGTCGGCAACGCCTCCTTTACCAATGGCGCTACCTTAAATGCAGGCGACGGCAAAGACGGCGGAATGGTCGTCGGCGACCATGGCACAGGATCGGCAAACTTCGACAGCTCAAACCTCAATGTCAATGGCTTGGTCGATGTCGCTAATAATTACGGTTCAAACGGTACACTAACCCTCCAAAATAACAGCAAGGGTAAAGCAACAAACGTTATCGTCGGCGATGGCGGTAAAGGTACCATGAATGTCGAGAGCGGAAGCACGCTTTCAACCGATACCATTGATGTCGGAAGTGCCGACCAGGGCACAGGCACGCTTAATATTGACGGGGCAAACTCTTCTGCAACCGTTGGCGACAGTGCAGGCGCAGCAACACCAACCAATGGCTATGTTAAAGTTGCCGCTGGCAGTGCTGTTAACATCACCGATGGCGGTTCGCTTAAGATTGACGCTCAGCAATCTACTGGCAATGATGTCAACTACCCAACCCTCCAAATTGGCACAACGAGTGGTCAAGATGCCGCCTCTGTCAACATGGACAAAGGCTCACTTGATGTCTCTAACGGACAAATCCAAGTCGGTGACAATCTAACCTCTTCAGCAGGTGGCGCAGCCTCCCTCAACGCAAAAGACTCCACCATTACAGGCGGTTTGCAGATCGGGGCTGGCAATAACACCTCCTCTAACGTTTCGCTGACAAACACAACCTATAATGACAATGGTCACGGCGTCGATGTCGGTATCCGTGGAACAAACAATACCCTCACACAGAGTGGCGGCGTTTCTAACGCAAGCAACATCTCTATCGGCGGTTCCGATGATGGCAACGGCAATGGCGACAAGAATGCTGTCGGCAACGCCTCCTTTACCAATGGCGCTACCTTAAATGCAGGCGACGGCAAAGACGGCGGAATGGTCGTCGGCGACCATGGCACAGGATCGGCAAACTTCGACAGCTCAAACCTCAATGTCAATGGCTTGGTCGATGTCGCTAATAATTACGGTTCAAACGGTACACTAACCCTCCAAAATAACAGCAAGGGTAAAGCAACAAACGTTATCGTCGGCGATGGCGGTAAAGGTACCATGAATGTCGAGAGCGGAAGCACGCTTTCAACCGATACCATTGATGTCGGAAGTGCCGACCAGGGCACAGGCACGCTTAATATTGACGGGGCAAACTCTTCTGCAACCGTTGGCGACAGTGCAGGCGCAGCAACACCAACCAATGGCTATGTTAAAGTTGCCGCTGGCAGTGCTGTTAACATCACCGATGGCGGTTCGCTTAAGATTGACGCTCAGCAATCTACTGGCAATGATGTCAACTACCCAACCCTCCAAATTGGCACAACGAGTGGTCAAGATGCCGCCTCTGTCAACATGGACAAAGGCTCACTTGATGTCTCTAACGGACAAATCCAAGTCGGTGACAATCTAACCTCTTCAGCAGGTGGCGCAGCCTCCCTCAACGCAAAAGACTCCACCATTACAGGCGGTTTGCAGATCGGGGCTGGCAATAACACCTCCTCTAACGTTTCGCTGACAAACACAACCTATAATGACAATGGTCACGGCGTCGATGTCGGTATCCGTGGAACAAACAATACCCTCACACAGAGTGGCGGCGTTTCTAACGCAAGCAACATCTCTATCGGCGGTTCCGATGATGGCAACGGCAATGGCGACAAGAATGCTGTCGGCAACGCCTCCTTTACCAATGGCGCTACCTTAAATGCAGGCGACGGCAAAGACGGCGGAATGGTCGTCGGCGACCATGGCACAGGATCGGCAAACTTCGACAGCTCAAACCTCAATGTCAATGGCTTGGTCGATGTCGCTAATAATTACGGTTCAAACGGTACACTAACCCTCCAAAATAACAGCAAGGGTAAAGCAACAAACGTTATCGTCGGCGATGGCGGTAAAGGTACCATGAATGTCGAGAGCGGAAGCACGCTTTCAACCGATACCATTGATGTCGGAAGTGCCGACCAGGGCACAGGCACGCTTAATATTGACGGGGCAAACTCTTCTGCAACCGTTGGCGACAGTGCAGGCGCAGCAACACCAACCAATGGCTATGTTAAAGTTGCCGCTGGCAGTGCTGTTAACATCACCGATGGCGGTTCGCTTAAGATTGACGCTCAGCAATCTACTGGCAATGATGTCAACTACCCAACCCTCCAAATTGGCACAACGAGTGGTCAAGATGCCGCCTCTGTCAACATGGACAAAGGCTCACTTGATGTCTCTAACGGACAAATCCAAGTCGGTGACAATCTAACCTCTTCAGCAGGTGGCGCAGCCTCCCTCAACGCAAAAGACTCCACCATTACAGGCGGTTTGCAGATCGGGGCTGGCAATAACACCTCCTCTAACGTTTCGCTGACAAACACAACCTATAATGACAATGGTCACGGCGTCGATGTCGGTATCCGTGGAACAAACAATACCCTCACACAGAGTGGCGGCGTTTCTAACGCAAGCAACATCTCTATCGGCGGTTCCGATGATGGCAACGGCAATGGCGACAAGAATGCTGTCGGCAACGCCTCCTTTACCAATGGCGCTACCTTAAATGCAGGCGACGGCAAAGACGGCGGAATGGTCGTCGGCGACCATGGCACAGGATCGGCAAACTTCGACAGCTCAAACCTCAATGTCAATGGCTTGGTCGATGTCGCTAATAATTACGGTTCAAACGGTACACTAACCCTCCAAAATAACAGCAAGGGTAAAGCAACAAACGTTATCGTCGGCGATGGCGGTAAAGGTACCATGAATGTCGAGAGCGGAAGCACGCTTTCAACCGATACCATTGATGTCGGAAGTGCCGACCAGGGCACAGGCACGCTTAATATTGACGGGGCAAACTCTTCTGCAACCGTTGGCGACAGTGCAGGCGCAGCAACACCAACCAATGGCTATGTTAAAGTTGCCGCTGGCAGTGCTGTTAACATCACCGATGGCGGTTCGCTTAAGATTGACGCTCAGCAATCTACTGGCAATGATGTCAACTACCCAACCCTCCAAATTGGCACAACGAGTGGTCAAGATGCCGCCTCTGTCAACATGGACAAAGGCTCACTTGATGTCTCTAACGGACAAATCCAAGTCGGTGACAATCTAACCTCTTCAGCAGGTGGCGCAGCCTCCCTCAACGCAAAAGACTCCACCATTACAGGCGGTTTGCAGATCGGGGCTGGCAATAACACCTCCTCTAACGTTTCGCTGACAAACACAACCTATAATGACAATGGTCACGGCGTCGATGTCGGTATCCGTGGAACAAACAATACCCTCACACAGAGTGGCGGCGTTTCTAACGCAAGCAACATCTCTATCGGCGGTTCCGATGATGGCAACGGCAATGGCGACAAGAATGCTGTCGGCAACGCCTCCTTTACCAATGGCGCTACCTTAAATGCAGGCGACGGCAAAGACGGCGGAATGGTCGTCGGCGACCATGGCACAGGATCGGCAAACTTCGACAGCTCAAACCTCAATGTCAATGGCTTGGTCGATGTCGCTAATAATTACGGTTCAAACGGTACACTAACCCTCCAAAATAACAGCAAGGGTAAAGCAACAAACGTTATCGTCGGCGATGGCGGTAAAGGTACCATGAATGTCGATAACTCTAAGATGTCCGTCGGTACAGGTGGCCTCGCTATCGGCGATGCTGGGTTAGGTGATGATGGTAAGCCTGCTCCTTCAGGAACAGGTACGGTCAATCTAACAAATGCAAGCAATGTCACCGTTGATGGCGCAACCAAAGTCGGTACAGGCGGTCAAGGAAGCAAAGGTACTCTTAACGTCAGCGGCTCCGGAAGTGAACTTTCAACAGGAAGCCTAAGTGTCGGCGCGAATCAGGGAATGGGTACTGTTAATATTACAAAAGGCGGTTCTGTTCAGGTCAGTGACTCTAGCGCCAATGGCTTAACCATTGGTAGCGGCAACGGAACAGGCATCGTTAATATTGCTGGCAAGGGCAGCTCCCTAACCTGGGCTAATAATGATCTCGTTCTTGGTAAAGATACTGGAAGTACTGGACAGCTGAACCTTTCCAATGATGCTACTTTGAATGCACAGGGATTTATTGAGCATGGAAATGGCTCTGCCAGCATGTCGCTTTCAGATAGTACACTCAATGCAACAGGAAATTTATCTGACAATGTTGATACCAGCCTAAGCGGTCAAAACAACATCAATACCAATCAAAATCTTGTTCAAATGGATGGAAAAATATCTGGTAATGGTGGCTTTGATAAAGAAGGTTCTGGAACACTTCAAATTAACAACACACAAAATGATTATCATGGCACCACAAATATCAATAACGGCGTTTTAGAGGGCGTCGGTACGATTGGTGGGGATTTAAACATGGCGAATGGCACGACTTTGCGTGCTGGCATCTCCAGTAATCCTGCTGTTGAATATGGAAGAATGCATGTTAATGGCAACACCGTCATGCAAACAGGTTCTACATTTGCAACGAACTTAGGTGTTTACCCAACAGATTCTGGATTAACGGGCAAAGGCTCTTTCACGATCCAAAATGGTTCTACCCTTTATGCAAATGTTGCAGAGGGCGCACAACTTAATATTGGCCAGGCTTATAACGTTGTCCATGCAGATGGAGGCGTTCATGGAACGTTCTCTCACTATGAACAGGATGGAAAGATTGGAAGCATGGCTGCAGATGGCTATGCAGCTCTTTCAACAACAGGAACACCTCTCTATACCGCAGATGATGTGGATATTGGCCTAAAATATACAACGGCCAAAGGTGGCCTCTCAGCAGGTGGTGACCGTAACCAGACGGCAATGGGTAATAGACTGTCTGGTCAAGTCGGTGGAGACAGTGTTCTGTCTCCTCTTGCAAATATTCTTGCAGGTTCTGATAACCAACAGCGTTTAAATAACCTCACACAATTAGATGGTGAAATCAGCTCCGATATGCGGACTGGTAACATCAACAACAACTTCTGGGTGCGTGATTCTGTTAATAACCGTTTAGACTGTTTGGAAGATACCTTCCGACAAGTTGCGAATGGGAAAGCCACAACCAGCAATGTCTGCGGTGTTTCAGGCAAAAAAGTCAATGTCTGGGGCAATATGTACGGTGGTATTGGCGGACAAGACGGCCATTCTGGCTGGAATCATGCCAATAGAGCTTCTGAAAGAGATGCTGGCTTCATTTGGGGTGTGGATGGAGAAATCGGTTCTGACGGATATGCAGAAGACCGCTGGCATGTCGGTATGATGATGGGTTATGGATCTGTCATGGAATCTGCCAAAGGCCTTGGTTCTTCTGGCGAAAGTAATAACGCAAATATCGGTATGTATTTTGGTAAGCAAGTACGCTTTGATAACCAGAATTTCTTCACCTTCCATGGGCAGTTTGGGTATACTTGGAATATTATGAGTTGGCATCGTTCTGTGAATATGCAGGGTGCTGCTGCACAATATAACGAAACCCTTCATGCGCATGAACTTGGTGGAACAGCCCATGTCAGTGCGGAAGTCGCCTATAAACATGTCTTTAATCTCTGGGGAACACCTCTTGAGATTGCGCCAACGGGCTCTATCACCTACCTCAACTATGAGCAAGGCTCTTACCATGAAAATGGTGGTATCTTAGGGCTTCACGGTTCTGCGACCAATACAAACGTAGGCTACGGCTTTATGGGTGCAAAGGTTGCAACAAACTTCAACATTGGCACTTGGGTTATTTCACCTCATGGTAAATTCGGTTACCGCCGTACCTTTGGTGCAAACCAATCCTATACGCATGTTGGCTTTGAATCCCTTGGCACCTATACAGGCACAGATCCTTCTGTTGTTGGTGTGCCTTTGGTACAAGATCAAGCACTTACAGAGCTTGGGTTTGATGTTCATCCAACCGACTATTTCAGCTTTGGTGCTAACTATGTTGGTCTCTACGGCGGACATTCTCAGACAATGTCTGGTGGTCAGCTTTCTGCTAAAATTGCTTTCTAAAGAGGGGAAGATGCGTTTTAAGATTACTCACTTTTTAAAAGCAGCTATGTGTTTGGGAGTGCTTTCTGCCTGTCAGATGCGTCCTGTCGACCTTTCAGTCTGTGGGAACAAACCAACAGAGGGTCTATGGCAGGATAATGTCGAGAAAGAATTGGTGAATCAGCTTCCCCTTCCTTACGGCAACAAAATGGAAATCCCAAAGGGCATTGTAAAGCCATTTCCCCGTGATGTTAAATACGAGTTTGCTCCACCTCACCGTTATATCGTTAATTCAGATAAATTCTTTAGCCACCCTGTAAAAGAAGCTGGCTATACTGTCTTTATAAAAGTCAAAGAGCAGAGACCTGAAGGCAAATGGAAAGAAAATAGCCGTTATTACTGCTTTTTCCATAACGATATTGTAACGGACTGTGAGAGAGTTCATGCGGCAGAGCCTTGGAAACTCTCACATCTTGGAACTGTTTTCAGTGACGAATATCCAAAGTGACTTTATTTAAAGGAGGGTTTATCCCTCCTTTAGTCTAGCAAGATATTTCCTCCTGAAAACGATTGATGGCATATCGGCTAGATTTCAGAACCGTTTCAACTGCTTTTTCTGCAACCTGAAGATCATCATTTACAATTAAAAAATCAAACTCATTCCAATGGGAAATTTCAGATTCTGCTTTTTTCATACGGGATTGAATTACGTCATCGCTGTCCGAGGAACGGTTTCTTAAACGCTCCTCAAGCGCCTTCAAGGAAGGTGGCAATAGAAAAAGGCCGACAACATCCTTTGGAAACAAAGCCTTCATCTGACGAAAACCCTGCCAATCGAGATCCATCAAAATATCCCTGCCTTCGCTTAAAGCTTTTTCAATAGGCGCGCGCGGACTTCCGTAATAATTTTCATATACCTGCGCCCACTCAATAAGCCCCTCATTTTGAATTAAATTTTTAAAATCTTCCTTCGTATAAAAATAGTAATCTCTTCCATCAACTTCTCCTGGACGTGGCTGTCGTGTTGTTGCTGAAATGGAAAGCTGCAGCTCAGCATGATTGGAAAGAAGAGATTTGCATAATGTCGATTTTCCAGTTCCTGAAGGCGCTGCAATAATAAGGCACACCCCTCTGCGCTTCATTTTTGTAAAATCTTTTTCCTGCATCTGGCTTTCCTATTTTTATTTAAAAAAATCAATTAAAATAGACTATGCAAACTTCTCTAACTTTCAGAAGAAAAGGTCAATCTCACAAATCATTTAAAAGATACATTCTCGTCCTTTTCCACTAAAAAATGAAATTTTTCTGCATGACAAAATCCATTCTTGCTAAAAAGTCCACGTCTTCCAAAACGAAAAAGCAGCAAGCTGCCACCGAACAGGAAAACAATTTAAATTCACTCAATTCACAGCAAAGAAAGGCTGTGAATGACATGCTGAAAATGAAAAAAGGGCAATATTATCTCTCCGGTGCAGCAGGAACCGGCAAAAGCTACACTGCCTATGTTACAATGTTAGAATTGCTACGTAAAAAACGCCAGAAACGCAGCAAAGGCAAAATTCTTATTTTATGCCCGACCCATATTGCAAAACTTCAATTCACCTCTCGCTTACCCCGCCGCTTAATTGAAGGGAATAACGCCCGTATAGATCTATCAACAGTCGCCGCCTTTCTGGGATCTTCGCCACAGACAGATAAAATCACAGGACAAGATCACTTTTCACGTGGTGAATTTCGGAATGCGGATGGATATTGCACTATTTTTGTCGATGAATCTTCCATGATTGGTAACCATGAGCTAAGTGAAATTTCGAAAGCCTCCAAGGAAATTCCAATTTTCTATCTTGGCGATCTTAACCAACTCAAACCTGTTATGAGCAAATCGGGAGAAAATCTTTTAGAAGAGATGCAAGGAACACGTCTCACGACACAAATGCGTAGTGGTGGCCCGGTTCTTGAACTTTGTCAGAAACTTCGAAAAAAACTTATCTATCCCGAACAGAGCCAATCCGAAAAAGATGCTTTTGGTAACACGGCTTCTATCCATGTTTTCGAATCACGCAGTGACATGATTGAAGATTTTCTAAAACAGCTTAAAAAATCCCAAGAACCTTGGAATATTGCCTATCTCGCCTACACCAATCTAGCCGTTGAACATGTCAAAAAATTAGCCCATGAAACGCTTTATAGTAATGAAATTTTTGCGATTGGAGAATATGTCCGTTTAGGTCGCCCATGGGTATTCAAAGGCAAAGATCTCGGCCATCGTGGCAATATCTTACAGATTAAAAAAATTATCGGTAAAGAAACTAAGGAACTCGCACGAGATTTTATCTGTCCTGTTTACCGACTTTCTGTAAAAAATATCGATCTTGGTATAGAAGGCGAAATCGAATGTGTCTCCCCCGATGATCAAACGCAGTTTGTAGACCTTCTAGACAAGCTCTACAAAGAATGCCGCAAACTTTTTACAGAAAAACGGATGGATGATTACGAACTTGCACGTGCCGAAGTTGATCGACTGAAAGATTTAGGTAATTTAAAATCGCCCTATGCGCAAACCATTCACAGCGCGCAAGGCAGAACGATCCCTTGTGTTTATATTGATACGTTCAATATTGCAGAGCAAGGGAGTGGCCGGCGGCGTTTAATGTATGTTGGCTGCTCTCGCACACAATATGATTTAAACACAATCAAAATTACGGACGAAGACAAAAAAGAAATGAAGCAACGCCGCCTCAAGCATCGAAAAGCTCATTCAGAAAATAATTTAACAACGCTGCGAGAGCTTTGGTAAATTAAGACTCTACCCTTTTCCCATCTACACAAATTTTGTTTCGAAGGAATTCAGCAATGACGAAAAAAGCATTTATCATCAATGGCGGGAAAAGCTACGCACACTCCCACGGAAAATTAAACACCTACCTTGCTAATGTTGCAGCAGATTATTTCAAACAACTAACAGGTTGGGAAATCCTAACGACAAATATTGCAAACGGTTACGATTGTGATGAGGAAGTCGAAAAATTTTTACAGGCAGATCTCATTCTTTGGCAAACACCTGCTTGGTGGATGGGTGTGCCATGGGAAACAAAAAAATATATTGACGAAGTCTTTACCGCGGGACACGAAAAACTTTACCAAAATGACGGACGAACTCGTAAAGATCCAACCCGAAAATATGGCTCTGGCGGACTTCTTCCAAACAAGCATTATATGCTTGCAGTCACATGGAATGCCCCCAAAGAAGCGTTTACCGAAAAAGATCAATTTTTTGAAGGGAAAGGCATCGATGCTGTTTATTTTCCACTTCACAAAGCGAACCAATTCCTTGGAATGAAGCCCCTCCCTACCTATATATTTAACGATGTCATCAAGGATCCGCAGATTGAAAGAGACGTGGTACAATACCGAAGGCATCTCGAAAAAATTGCACTTTCTCTTTAGAACCCGAAAGGAAATTCAAAATGGCAATTAGAGCTATTCAAGAGGAAAAAGAAAAGGCCGCACGTGTCTGTAAACCTGAGCAAATCAAACGTAAAAAAATTAAAGCTGCAAGGGATCAACAAAGACGCACCTGCCGCAAACGCCGCCGCAAAGAGAAAGAAGCCACTGTCGGAAAAATTAACTTTAGAGGTTAACCCTCTGCTAAGGAAGAGTCTATTTCTTAGACTCCTCTTTTTACAACCTATCCAAGATTGAACTATGCAAATCCATCCTTTTTCCATCAAAGGCCCTGCCCTTTTTATTCCACGCATTTTTAAAGATCCTCGCGGTGCTTTCAGCGAGATTTATAATCAAGCAGCCATGCACAAAGCAGGCCTAACAGTTGATTTTGTCCAAGATAATCAAAGCATCTCTCTCCCAACAAATACAATCCGTGGTCTTCATTGCCAAAAACCGCCTTTTGCGCAAGGAAAGCTTGTCCGTTGTGGTCATGGGCGTATCCTAGATGTGGCGATTGATGCCAGAACAGGCTCTCCAACCTATGGGAAATGGGTTTCAGCTGTTTTAAGCGCAGAAAAAGGAGAACAACTTTGGGTACCACCAGGCTTTTTGCATGGATTCCAAACGCTAGAGCAAAATTGCCTTGTTCTCTACAAATGCACTGCTCCCTATCATCATGCTTCAGATGCTTCTGTTTTGTGGAATGACACAGACATTTCTCTAAAATGGCATGATCTCTCAGAAACGCCTGTCCTTTCAGAAAAAGACGAGAAAGCAGCAGGGTTTAAAGAAATCAACAACTGGTTCCCTTACAAAGATTTCCCTGATCTTGCAATTCAATTTACAGAAGAAAAGCCTCTATCCTAATGAATCAAAACGCCCCTATTCTTGTTCTTGGGCATGATGGACAAGTCGCAACATCTTTGCGCCACCTTGCAACAGAGCAAAAAATTCCTTTGAAAGCTGTCGGCCATGCAGAGTTAAATCTTGCAACAGCGGCACAAGCGGATATTTCAGATCTTCTTGAAAAAATTAACCCTTGGGCTATTGTGAATGCTGCCGCTTTTACACAAGTGGATAATGCAGAAAGCCAACAGGAAGAGGCTTTTGCAATCAACCAAAAAGCCGTGGCCTTTTTAACCAAAGCCTGCCAAGAAAAAGATCTTCCTTTTGTTCATATTTCAACAGATTATGTTTTTGATGGCTCAAAAGGCCAACCTTACTTAGAAACAGATCCCGTTGCCCCTCTTGGCGTTTATGGCAAAAGCAAAGAGGCTGGAGAGCAAGAAGCGCTTAAATATAAAAAATCTATTATTTTAAGAACCTCTTGGGTTTACTCAAGTTTTGGAAAAAATTTCGTCAAAACAATTTTAAATGCTGCCGTAGCACGTCCTCTCCTTAAAGTCGTCGATGATCAAAAAGGCAACCCAACGTCTGCACCTGCCCTAGCACAAGCAATTTTGTCTATTTTGCAAAAAATTCAAAAACAGGGATGGCAACCAGCCTTTGGTGGCATTTTTCATGCTACTGGACGGGGGGAAACAACGTGGTATGGTTTTACACAATTTCTTTTAGAACGGCGCAAAGAACTTGGTCTTTCCGTACCAGAGCTTTTGCCTGTTTCAACAAGTGAGTATCCAACGCCAGCAAAACGCCCTGCCGATTCTCGCCTAAGTCCGCAAAAATTAGAATCTGTTTTTGATTTATCTCTTCCTTCTTGGCAAGAAAGCAGTAAACGCATTGCTGAAGAACTCTTAAAAGCGGAATGAGGCAATGAATTTCTTTAAAGCAAAACTCGCAAATATGTTTAAATATTTTCGGGTATCACATTATACAAGCCCCGAAAGTGTCCCTGTTGTGAGCCTTAAAGGAATGATCTACATGCAAATTGCCATGTTTATTTTCATCATTCTCGTTGCACTTTCTCAAGGTGCGGTAGAAACCATCTAAGCTTCCTCTCTGGCAAATGCCTCAATAGCGCACGAGCCAGAGAGCCGCTATGAGCAACATGCTTCCAAACGCAAAGACACCTAAAAAAATACCGATAAAAACAGCCTTTAAGAAAGAAAATTCTTCAATTTTCTGAAAAGGATAGAAGATCATTTTTTTGAATAAGACACAAAAACGTCGGAAGAATCCGCTCTTTCTTTGAGTAACTTCTTGAGAATATTTTACAGGAGGTACTTTTTCAATCTCTTCCACAGGATCACTCCATAAACATAGACAAAACAGGAATTTTTCCTGATGGATAAGGACATTTTCTGTTATAAATAACAAATAATTTATCCTTGGTGAAATTTTGAAAGTTTTCGCATTGAGACCAATCTCTACTTTTCTCGTTGGGACAAAGGCACTTTTTTGCGCATTTTGCCTCTCTGCGTGCAGTATCCATCACCCTTTTGCTAATCCTAATCTTTCAACACAAATTTTAACACAGAGCAATTTGCCAACACCGCTTTTAGCCGTTCCCGTTCCTGAAACAGCTAGAATAAGTAACCATCTTGCCGCTGACCGACTCACACGCAGCCTGACCAGCGCTCTCGTTGCTCAAAATGTTCCTGCTGTTAGCCGAACTCCCGCCAAGGGGGACTGGTGGGTTGACTTAGAATCACGCTCGGAAAATGGCTCTATCGTCATCCATTATGCGATTATGGGAACAAATAATCTCATTCAATCTCAAGGGGACACTGATCCCATTGATGAGAAATTTTGGAAAAATGCTGATCGAGAATTGCTTAATACAATGGCGCTTCAGATGGCGCCAATGATCGCCAATGCCCTCACTGAAATTCGATCCGATCGCATGTTGCACGATACCGCCAATATACAAGCCCCTTCCCGAATTTTCTTTAACGGTGTGGAAGGCGCACCAGGAGATGGAAATCTCCTCCTCGCAAGATCATTCTACGCAGCCTATCCTAAAAATGGCGGCACCTTGCTTAAAAATGGCACTGGAGCGGACTTCATCGTCCATACTGAAGTTAATCTCTCAAATGCGCCTCCAGATCCACAAGGGAATTCCCAACAGCAAATTGAACTGATTTGGCATGTCCAATCAACTCTAGACAAAAAAGAAGTTGGTGCTGCAACCCAAATTCACACAATTCCAGCACATTCATTAGATGATCATTGGGGAGATACAGCCGTTGCTGCTGCAACTGAAGCTGGTGGAGCTGTTTCACAAATCATTGCAAACTATACAGGCAAGAACCAAAAATCACTGCTAGCGCCAGAAAGTAAAATTTTAAGTGAGCCTTCTTCCAAGCCTGACCCGATGAACACACCTGTAGAGAAAAATTACTAAAACACGTGTATAAAAAGTAAATTTTATGGGTTTTACTCTATCAAGGCACGCTTTTAAGGGAGGAAAATATTTTATATTTTCCATCTCTCTGCTAAAAGTTTCTATGAGAGATCCATTTAACTCGGAATGAGATGATATAATGAAGATTGTCGCCTGTAATAGTAATTTACCCCTCGCAGAAGCTATTTCTAAAGAGACAAGAATACCCCTTTGCAAAAGTTCTATCCGCCGTTTTGCAGATGGAGAAATTTTTGCAGAACTTCTTGAAAATGTTCGTGGGGAAGATGTCTTTGTTATCCAAAGCACTTGTGCGCCAACCAACGACCATCTAATGGAACTGCTTATCGTTCTTGATGCATTGCGTCGTGGTTCTGCAAAACGTATCACTGCCGTTATTCCTTATTTCGGCTATGCGCGACAAGAACGCAAATCAGGTCCAAGAACACCTATCAGTGCAAAACTTGTGGCAAATCTCCTAACAGAAGCTGGCGCAAACCGTGTTTTGACAATGGATCTCCATGCAATGCAAATTCAAGGCTTCTTCGACATTCCAACAGACAATCTCTATGCCGCTCCTCTTTTTGTGCAGGACATTAAAGAACGCCTGCCAAAAACAATGGAAGATTTCTCAGAAGAAACCGAAGTTGTTATCGTTTCTCCAGATGTTGGTGGCGTGGTGCGTGCCCGTCAGTTAGCACGCCGTTTAAATGCTGACCTCGCCATCATTGATAAAAGACGGGAGCGTGCAGGCGTTTCTGAGGTCATGAATGTGATTGGAAATGTCAAAGATAAATATTGTATTCTCGTAGATGATATTATTGATAGCGGAGGATCTCTTTGCAATGCTGCCGCAGCGCTTATAAAACATGGCGCAGCAGGCGTTGAAGCTTATATCACACATGGCGTCCTCACGGGGAAAGCAGTCGAGCGTGTTTCTGAAAGTGACCTTCGTATGCTTACCTTGACAGATACAATTCCAGAAACAGAACAATCTGCGGAAGCACCTAACATCCGCTATATCTCGACAGCTAGACTTATTAGTCGTGCAATCAATGCGATTGCTGAGGAGAGTTCGATCTCCATTCTCTTTGAATAGAAGTCTTCGTAACAGATACCTTTGATGAAAGTTTGTTTTCTCCAATGTCTTTAGAAAAACAAAATACAGAGCCATCGACTGAAAAACTCGTGGAAAAAGATTTTTGGTTTCTACGGCATGGAGAAACAAATTGGAATGTGGTGAGACGTTTTCAGGGTTTAAGTGACATTCCTCTCAATGATCATGGACGGGAACAAGCCAAGGCTGCGGCACAGCTTTTAGTCCCTCTTTTTCAGAAAACAAAACAACCTTTTGATATTCTTGTTTCCTCTCCTTTATGGCGTGCGAAAGAGACGGCTGAAATTGTTCAAAAAACGATTAAAGCAGAAACAGGCATCACCTTACCGCTTCATGTTGAAAATCTTTTGATAGAAGTTAATTTCGGCATCAAGGAAGGAACACTGCCAGATCCAACCGATCCTTGGTACAAAGAATGGATGCATGGGGCTCCACCGCCTAAAGGGGCTGAAAGCTTCCAAACATTACAAAAACGTATTTTAAAAGGTATGAATAAAACCTTTCAAAATTTTTCACAAAAAAAGATTATGTTTGTTGCCCATGGTGCTGTTTTTCGGGCTGTTCGGGGCGCTTTATCACTTCCACCAGAATATTCGCTTCCAAATGCGACGCCCGTAGCCCTCTTTCCGCCAGACATTTCTGGGCAAAGCTGGAATTTTAACCTGCATACAGTCACAATTCTGGCATAATTTTTTGAAAAATTTTTTATTTTCAGCACAAATAAGAGGCTTAGTGCTCGTTTTTAGTGCTGTTTTGGGAATCTTTGTCGCCTCATCGCCTCTCAAAGAATCTTATCACCTCTTCCTTGAAACAGATTTTTGTGCCTTTTTCCCTCTCTCTGGCCTAGATTGGGTGAATGAAGGCTTTCTCGGATTTTTTTTTGCTATTTTAGGAATTGAACTCCGTGCCGATTGTGAAATAGGCCCTCTCCGCAATTTCAAATCTGCCCTTTTCCCACTTTTTGGCGCTATTGGCGGTATGGTGCTGCCAGCTTTCATTGCCGTTATTGCCAGTCTGACAGCGCCACAAAGTGCTGGTTTAGGCGGATGGGCGATTCCAACGGCAACCGATGCGGCCTTAACCGTACCGCTCCTAGCTATGGCAAAAGCGCTGCCGACAGGAATTCGAAGCTTTGTCAGTGCCCTCGCAATTTTTGATGACCTAGGGGCAATTTTTGTCCTCGCCCTTTTCTATGGACATCCGCCCAACCTTACTTGGCTGGTAGATGCTCTATTCCCGCTAGTCCTCCTGTTTTTCTTAGGGAAATCAAACCTCAAATCTTCTTTAATCCTTCTTTTCTCCCTACCACTTACCTTGCTCTTATGGATTTTTCTCTGTCATGCTGGGGTTGCGCCTGAATTAGCAGGGTTAGCTTGGGGGCTATGCCTCCCTCTCAAAAGCGGTGAGCGTTTATTTGCCCTCTTAGACCTCCCTATTGCCTGGCTTATTCTACCTCTTTTTGCTTTCTGCAATACAGGGATTGATCTAACGAAATGCAGCTTGGATTATTTGCAAAGTGGTTCGTTTCTAGGCCCATTTCTTGGACTTTTGCTTGGAAAGCCCCTTGGTATTGCAGCAGTTGTCGTCTGTTGCGAAAAACTTGGTCTACCAGCACCTTGGCATTCAAATGAAAGACATTGGCTCATTGGGGCTTTTCTCAGCTGTGGCATTGGTTTTACGATTTCCCTCCTGCTTTCACGCCTTGCTTATCCTGAAATCGAATGGCAAATGCAGGCTGAAGCAGGCGTTGCCCTTGCTTCTACCCTCTCGGCTGTTTTTGCCTATTTATTCTTAAAATCCTCTGACGCAAAAACCCAATAAAAAACCTCCCAATGATGGGAGGTTTTTATTTCTAGCTTTCTAAGGAGTCTTAGAGAGAATAGTACATCTCAAATTCCACAGGATGTGGGCTTTTTTCCAAACGCAATACATCTTTCATTTTCAAATCAATATGCGCCTGAATTTGCTCTTTTGTGAAGACGCCCCCTTCTAGTAAGAACTCATGGTCTTCTTTCAAAGCCTGCAAGGCTGAACGCAAAGAATGGCACACTGTTGGAATTTTATTCCGCTCTTTTTCAGGAAGCTCATAAAGATTTCCTGACATGGCTTCACCTGGATGAATTTTTCTTTTAATCCCATCAAGACCTGCCATGAGCATCGCAGAAAATGCAAGATATGGATTAGATGTCGCATCTGGGAAACGTACCTCAACACGCTTTCCTTTTGGATTATTAACCAGAGGAATACGGCAAGAGGCAGAGCGGTTCGCAGCAGAATAAGCCAAAAGAACAGGGGCTTCAAAACCTGGGAGTAAACGCTTATAGGAGTTTGTCGAAGGATTGGTTAAAGCATTTAATGCTTTTGCATGATGCAAAATACCGCCAATGTAATAGAGCGCCGTTTCAGAAAGCCCAACATATTCCTTACCTGCAAAAACAGGCTTGCCTTCTTTCCAAATAGACTGATGAACATGCATTCCTGAACCATTTTCACCCAAAATTGGTTTTGGCATGAAGGTAACTGTTTTACCGTAAGAAGCCGCGGCATTGATAACGCAATATTTATAAATCTGCATGTTATCCGCCGCCTTAATCAAGGAAGCAAAACGAATACCGAGTTCATGCTGAGAACGTGCGACTTCATGATGGTGACGTTCTGGATTTAAGCCCATCTCTGCCATAAGCGAAAGCATCTCTGCACGAAGGTCCTGTTCGCTATCCACAGGATTGCTCTTCATATAGCCGCCATTATGGCCAGGACGATGCCCAAAATTACCTTCGGCATAATTTTTTAAGCCGGCTTCAGCGCCCTCGGTGCTTTCCAAATTATAAGTGCTGTAATGGCCTCCAACGCCAAAACGGGCATTATCAAAAATAAAAAACTCCCCTTCTGGCCCAAAGAAAGCCTCATCGCCAATGCCAGTGCTTTTTAAATAAGCCTCTGCACGGCGGGCTGTTGCACGAGGATCGCGCGGATATAGCGCACCATTGACAGGATTCACAACATCACAAAGGAGAATAAGTTGCGGACGGGCTGAAAATGGATCTAAAACAGCTGTCTCTGGATCTGGAATTAACGCCATGTCCGCTTGGTCAATCGCCTGCCACCCTGGAATCGAAGACGCATCAAAGAGAAAGCCCTCTTCAAAACTTTCGACTGTTAAAGTCTCGACGGCTTGCGCCACATGATTCCATTTGCCATCTGGACTTGTGAATCGGAGATCTGCGAAATCAATATTTTGCTCCTCAATCATCTTGAGGACTTTATTTATAGATGCCTTTGAATGCTTTTTAGCTGGCATTAACGATTTTTTAGAAGATGGCATGGGTTAAGACCTTAAGAAAATGAAGTGTAAATTAAAGTCTTCGAGAAGACTTTTCTTTGTATCTCACATTTTTTTGATTTTCCAGTCTGTCGCTTTTTTCCTTTGTTTGCTATCCTTTTATTCCCTTGAGAGAAAAGGAACTTACAGCAATCCTTAATAAACGCCGTAAAGTCCAATAAGGCCGTGCAAAATGCTCCTTAAAATATAGGGCAAAAGGAACTGAAGCGTCAGCAAAAGTGCTAATGGCGAAAGGTCAATCATACCAATCTGCGGTATAATCGCACGAAAAGGTGCAAGCGCTGGTTCAACAAGATTCACCAGCACCTGATAGACTGAAACCATAAAACGATTATCTGGATTGATGAGACCGAAGGTCAGCACTGTCCCAACAATACAGTAAGCAATAATGACGTATATATATGCGTCCATTAAGAAAAAAAGTAGATTAAAAACAGTCACTAAATACTGCACGTTCATTTTCCAATTCAGCTCTTTGTCGAGCTTTTACAATCCAAATTACCCCTAAGATCTAACGTATTTTGCAAAAAATGAGAAGATAACACGCCTTCAATCCTCTTTTCTAAGCAAAATCCCTCTTGACCTTACCTGAAAAAAGAGTATTTGATGGTTTGCGTAAAGTTTCGGCTTTCGTGGGGCTTTAGCTCAGTTGGTAGAGCGTGTCGTTCGCAATGACAAGGCCAGGGGTTCGACTCCCCTAAGCTCCACCAGAATGCAGTATATTCTGCTAAATTCTGGGAGATTTTATGAAAACTTCCAAGCTTCCTGCTCAGTAAATTCCTGCTTAATTTAGCAGCTTTAAGTTTGTATCTTGATTCGTGTTTCCTAGGTTACTGAATGATCTCTTTTTTAGTAAGAGCTTTTTTCTAAAGCTTTTGAGAATATTATCTTAAACACAAAAAGATAAATAGAATATCTCTACCCGAAAACCGTTATGCCAATCTTTTTCTCAAGCTCGAAAATAGGCATCTTCTTACACTTAGGGGCTGAATTATTCTCACAAAGAACAGACCATCCATTCCCTTGATTTACATCATAAACGGCTTTCCAAATATGACTTGGTATTTTGATCTGATTACGTCCAACCGTGCCTTTATGTTCTAGAAAAGCAGGGCCTGTAACAGCGTACACGTCACCATTTGTTCTCGCTTCTAACCTCGTGCGAAACTCTATTTTACTCCAAATACGAGAGCTCATCAGTTCGTTTTGAGGTATAACATTCGTAAACGCAAAACTTTCCCTTCTAGCACTCTTGTTGGGCATATCTCCTGAAGGGGCTAGACAGCCTTTTCGCCAGCCAGATTTCCTATAATCTGCAAGCGTCGCCTGATATCCTGAAGCTATTTTAGTATCTCTATGGAAAACTTGAGGAGCACGGAAAGCTTGAGCATTAAGAACGCTCGTTCTTGTAAGATGCTCAGAGCTCCAAAGTGGCTCCTTCATTTGCTTCGAGAAACCGACTGCATAACCTTCTTTACACAGGGTCGCAATTCGCTTTCCTGTTAGTGGCTCTACACCATGCAAAAAGAGTGCTGGGCAGTTGCTATCAGCAAGCGCAAATGATGGATAGAAAGCGAGAAACAAGAGAAAACGCTTCATAAATGACCTTTGATACTATCAAGCCTTGCTAGAAAGCCCAGCCCATTAAATTCTTTATTTCAACGCCATTATAAGACAAACAATCCAAATAATGAGCGTCCAACCAAAAAACAAATTCACGAAAAAGATAGAAACCGTATTATTTGTTCCTCGGCACACAGCAATTGCCCAAGGCAGTAAATACCCTAACGTACAAATTGCAAGAATGATCGCTATTATTTTGACCACTGCTTTAACGGAAACACCCAAACTCTTCGCCAAAAAATGTAAGATGCCTTCCACAAAGTAACCCTTTCCTCAACGTTTAAATTTTCAGTTATTCTAAAAATAATCCACAAAGCTATCGCTAAAATTTCTGCTAAAGAATCCGCTGATTCTTAAACGTTTTCAGAACGAAGAGCTTTTTGTAAGACTAAACGAGACCCTAACTCTACGCTATGCTTTTTTAAGAAACCATACTTAGAAATCTCTTTTTATTTTTCTTATTTTTTCATAGAAAATCTGAGCTTTCTTATGAGCTCTTATCCACACAATTAAATAAAGAAGCTGTCTATAATGCGAATTGCCGAAAAGCTCGGCCATTAAGCTTGCGCTTTTGTCAGTTCTTCTCTGATAAGAAGGGCAAATTTGCGTGCAAAGAGTTTTGCATAGCTCTGATGGCTGGCAACTCTGCGTTCTGGCGATCCTGAATCCATCACAAGCTCATTCATGACCTGCTCTACAATTTGAGCATCTGTTCCCTCATCTTTTTCGGGCAGACGTCTTGCCGCTTCAGCGATCATGGTCAGTGCATGATCCTTATGACGCTCCATATCAAGCTTATTGCCCCCGAGGACGCTACAGCCGTGCTGAATGGTAAAAATAATATCTTCTTCTGCGGTTAGCTGTTTCGTTTCCGTCATCTATAATTACCTTCTTCAATAAGTTGTATTTCAAATACTCTTAAACAAACGCATAAATAGACTATTTTAGTACAAAATGAAATTCCTCCGATGGCAGAGACTCTCTTTTCAAGCGGTTTTACGCTATACTTCTCACAAGAAATTCAAAGATAAAGAGACTAAACACTCAAAGAAAGGCATCGAAAATGACGGTACGAGCTTTCTTGTCCTATGCAGTTAAAGACAAAGCTGGCGCACGAGAAGTTGAAAAACAATGTGAAGCCTTTACACAATCTGGTCGCTTAGAAATCCTGCAAGATACAGACGAAAAAAGAGCGTTAACCGTCTCTGCCGAGAAAAAAAAGCAAATTGAAAATGCCGATATTTTCATCGCACTTTTTACGCAAGATTATGTTTATAATGGCGCTTGCCGAGATGAGCTTTATATCGCCTTGCAACTTCATCTTGCTGGCAAATTAAGCCTTCTCCCGATTGCTTGGAAAGAATGCCATTGGACCTCTATCTCTGGTACGATTCAGCGTCTTACCCTTCCAAAAGATAAACGTATTGTGACCTATGCCGAAGGCTGGAAAAAAAATCCGAAAGAGCCCTGGGATCAAATTCTAAACCGTCTTTCCTTATATCTTCAAAAAGCAGAATGCCTCTCTAAAAATCCAGACTATAAAGCTATTCCTACGCCAATTATCAAAACCTCTCAGGATATTTTAAAAGCAAAACCGGTTCCTTTGCCCGCCAATGAAGCGATCAGTGTCACGCCTTTAAAAAATTCAGAAAAAGATCGGCAAGAATTCGTGCGTCAGAGTTTGCAGACAATTTGCTGGATCTTTCAGAAAAGACTCCTGAAATATCAAGAAGAAAATCCCGCACTTAAAACAGAATTAAGTATTCACTCGGAAACGCATTTCACCGCTAAAATCTCTGACCAAGACAAGAGTCTCGCAGAAGCCTCCCTGACCGTTGCCAGCCGAAGCGATCCTGTTGCCATTAAAATGGGAAGCGGTCTTCCTCCTTCCCTGCTTTGCTATCATGAAGGGACTCTTAAAGATGGTAATTTTGCCATTTCAATGGGAGAGTTTCTCCTAACAGGCAATGGGCGCATGGAAATTTCGAACAAACCTTCCTGTATTTTGGAAGTCATTGAAGGCCCTTCTTCCCTTGGCTGGGGGCGCTCTAAAAAACAGCGTTCAAACATTCGGACAAAGCTTTCTATCGCAGAACGCCCTTCTAAAAATGGTTTCACGCCAGAGGAAATGGCCAATATCTTTTGGGAATTTTTTGAAGAGCAGCTTGAAATAAAATAAGCCTATCTGCTTCTGTGCGCTTCCTCTGCGGCTTGTCTTGCATGCCCCAGCTCTCTTGCAACATCTTCTGCAATTGGCCAGCCACCTTCCTTTTTTGCCGCCCTTCTGCCAGCCTCGCCATGAAGCCAAGCAGCGGCGCAAGCAGCCTCCCAAACCTCCAAGCCAGAGGCTAGGCACGTTCCCGCAACACCAGAAAGCACATCGCCCGATCCAGCTGTTGCCAAAGCAGGTGTTGCATGGGTGTTAATCGCAACACGCCCATCTGGAGAGGCAATAATAGTCTCCTCCCCTTTAAGTAAAAGCACCGCATTCAACAAACGAGCGCCTGCAAGCGCCGCAACCATTCGGCTTCCTTCATTTTCCCTCAGGTTGAACGTCCCTTCAGTTCCAAATAAACGGCTAAATTCCCCTTCATGCGGCGTTAATAAACTCACCCCTTTTAAACAAGAAGGATTTCCAGAGGCCATTCCAAGCAATCCTGCATCCGCAATAAGATGCACATCCGCACTAGAAAAATACTGAAAAGCCTCAGAAGCCTCCTCCTTTGTTAAGCCTGGCCCACAAACCCAAACGTTACTTTTTGGATTTTGAAGCAGAACTTCAAGGGGTTCTAAATCCACGATCAAACCCGGCGTTCTTAAAAAAAGAGGAAGAAGCGCTTCTTTAGGAGAGGCAACCCTAACAATACCTGCTCCGCTCCGCCGAGCGCCTTCCGCAGAGAGACAGGCTGCGCCGGGCATTAACGCACCACTCACGATACTGACAACCCCACGGCTATATTTATTATAGCCATTCCCGACAGCTTGAAGCGGAAGATGCCAAAGGCCGGGCTGATTATAAAAAATTTTTACATCAACAGCGCTAAGCGCCTCTAAAGGTATGCCAATCTCACGAACCTCAACAAAGCCACATTTTCTACTTGCTGGAGATAAAAGATGCGCAGGGCGTTTACGGGTAAAAGTAACTGTTAAATCATAATCAGCAACATCACCACATAACTTCCCATCATTCGATGCAACCCCACTGGGGACATCTATGGCCAGCAAATTTTTTGCCGCCTTAAAAAAAGTCGAAATCTCTAAAGGCAGTAATCTTTCTGAAGAAAATCCTGCACCAAAAATACCGTCTATAACCCACGCATATTTGCCAGCTTCTGCGACAGAAAAATCAACCATTTTTCCTTCAAAAGCCCAGCGTTTAGAAGCTTTTTGCGCTAATTCTGTTTTAGGGGGCTGCCATGCTGCCACCGCTACTTGATACCCACGCTCTTTCAAATAATGGGCCATGACATATCCGTCACCGCCATTATTTCCAGCCCCAACGGCAATTAAAACAGAATTTTCAGAAGAAACATGTTCACAAAAAACATCGGCACAGGCACGGCCTGCATTTTCCATCAATGAATCAAGATGATCTCCTGCGGCTTGATCCATCTTGGCCGTATCTTCTGCGGTCAATAAGGCAAAAGGCGAAAGAACTGTTTTTTCTAAACTCTCTTGGCGCATCATCATCCCTTTCTCATTCTTGACGGGGAATCAAAAAGAATATTCCTCTGCCTCATACTCTTCCTCAAGGACGTTTTAAACCAGAGAAAAGAGATAATATTTCTCAAAAATTTAAAAATATCCGCCTCTTGTCTCCGGATCTCGAATGTGATCTTCTGAACTTAATGTAGCCATTGTAAAGCTTAAAAACATGCAAGTTAAAGACGAACGTATTCTTTCTGGCCTAGAAAAAGGTGACCTTCAATTCATCCTTCCTCTTTTCCAGCGCTCCTACTCTTGGCAAAAATCCAACTGGGAAACACTTTATCAGGACATCAGTGAATTAGCTGAAAATGATGAAAACAGCGCAACGCATTTTACGGGATCCATCGTAACTTCTCCTAAACCTGGCAATGAAAACCATGTGCAAGAGCTTCTCCTAGTCGATGGCCAACAGCGCCTCACAACGGTTTCACTTTTTCTTGTTGCGCTTCGCAATAAATTCCGAAACCTAGGCTGCAAATCCAGAGCTGAAGAAATTCAAAATCGCTATCTCATCAATCAGTACAAAAAAGACAACAAAAAACTTAAAATTCTGCCTCAAAAAGCAGATCTTTCCACTTACATCAACTTGCTATTAGGTGAAGGATTTTCTGAACAAGATCACTTAATGGAAAAAGCTGTTACTTTTTTTGCTTCTAAACTTAAACAGCCTGCAGAAAACGATCTTTCTTTAGAAGAATGGCTTAATAAAATCTTTGAAAAAGGTGTTCAGCGTCTAAAAGTTGTCTGGATTTCTCTAGAAAAAGATGATGATGCCTACGGCGTTTTCGAAAGCTTAAATGGTAAAGGTCTTCCTCTTAATCAAACAGATCTTTTACGCAATCATTCCATGATGCTCTTTGGAGATGTCCATCTTCAAGAAAAAAACTCAGCGGAAAGTTGGGAGAAAATGGATAAGCTCTTTCAAACAGAGCAAGACAAAAAAATTGAACAGGAATTTTTTCGCCGTTGGATGATTTCACATGGCTCAAAAATTACTAAAAAAGCCATTTACGAAAAAGGCAAAAAACTTTTCGATGAACTAAATCGAAAAGAAGAGCTTCTTTCTACCCTAAGGACACTCGCAAAGATCGCTCCTTATTTTAAAGCTTTTTCTCAAAAAACAGATGAAGAAATTATTCCTCCTAAAATTCAAAAATCCTTTGATAGACTACGGCATATCGGCTGTGCGAGCGCCTCTTCTGTCATTCTAATTCTTATAGAAGAATTTTTAAAAGAACCAGAATTAGAAGAAGACGTCCTTGCATCACTTAAAATTATGGAAAGTTACTTTCTAAGACGTGATGTTTGCTGTTTTACGGCGAATGCCGAAGACAAAGTGTTTTCTGACCTTTGTATTAAATTAAGGGAAACAGGTCGCAACTTTTCAAATATCTCCACATTTATTACAGAATTTTTATCCAGCATCAGCGGTTCTGGTCGCTGGCCTTCAGATAGAGAATTCAAACGTTCCTTCCTTGATACTCCTCTTACGGATTTAAATAAAAAGGCAGGCGGAGGTTTAAGCTTCTTCATTCTTTCAGAAATTGAAAAAGAATCCTCTGGAAAATTCTCTCTTAAAAATAGCCGACTTCTGCCTATTTTTCCAGAAAACCCTTCTGAAAGCTGGACGAGAGGCTTTTCTTCACAAGAAATAAATGATTGCAAAGAACACGCCCTTACTTTCGGAAATCTCGCACTAATCCGTGAAGAGGATTACTTACCCAGGAAAGGTGCTTTCACCTATTTTGACGATCTTAAACGTTGCTTACAAAAAACGCCGTTTAAAATTAACAGCGAAATCCTTAAAACGAATCAGTGGAACTATACTTCTATTAAAGAGAGAGGGATCGCATTCTTTAATATAGCAAAAAAAATCTGGCCTTTTTATAGCGGATTATACAGCGAAGAAGATGCCGAGATTTTTACCTGTAAAGCCGAGGGTATTTGTGCCAAAGGGACACCTGCTACTCAAGGCAATGGATGGATTGTCTCAGCAGGGTCTATTGGGCGATCAGAAATGACACAGGAAGACTATTTTCAAAAAGAAAGAAGCGCCAGATCAGACCTTCTGCATGATAATGCTCTAAAAATAGAGGGAAATAAGCTCATCTTCTTAAGAAATGTCAAATTTACCTCTATCAGCGCCGCTTCTAAATGTCTTTTTGGCACTTCCAGACAAGGCCCTGAAGACTGGCTGGACAGACAAGGATTCAGTTTTGGAAATAGAAGAAGAGAAGGAGAGCTTTAAGCTCTCCTTTCCAGATCTATTCCTCTAATTTTTTGAATTTTTCACTCATCGTTGGGTTACCTCGAGTAAGTTTTTTAATCGAAACGCTTTGGGCTTTATCATTTGCAAGGCGGAGCTGATTGTCTGTTGTTACAAGCGCTTTTCTGGTTTTTTCCAAATGGCTGATTGATTTATCAATTTCCTCAATCGCTTTTTGAAAATGTTTACTCGCTGTTTCATAATTTTTACCAAAAGCATTTTGAAAATCCACAAGCTTATTTTCAAAATTTGTCACATCTAGATTTTGCGCCTTCACCTGCGCCAATTCTGCCTTATATTCCAAAGATTTTTGCCCAGAATTTCGCAGCAATCCAATCAGCTGCATAAAAAATTGTGGCCGAATAACATACATTTTTTCATAACGGTGCGACACATCGACAATGCCCGTATTGTAGTAATCATTATCAGCCTCCAGCATAGAAACGAGAACTGCATACTCACATTTCTTCTCTCTACGGTCTTTATCCAGCTCCTTAAAGAAATCTTCATTTTTCTTTTTCGTTGCCGTTTCGCTATTTTCATTTTTCATTTCAAACATGATGGAAACGATTTCATTTCCCTCTAAATCAGATTCTTTAAAAATATAATCGCCTTTAGAGCCCGTCCTCGCATCATTATCTTTTTCAAAATAAGCAGTTTGAAAGCCTAAAGCCCTGTTTTTATTGAATTCAATCTCACAATGCTGTTCTAAAGTTTCTCCAACCATTTTTGTAGAAAGACGTGCCTTCATATCCTGCAATCGCTGAATCTCACTTTCTCGATCCCTAAGCTTAACTTCATAGCTTTCTTTAAGAGAATTTTCTGCACTTTCTCTCTCCAGCTTTGAACGATCCAAATCGTTTTTGAGCTTATCACGTTCTTTTTCAGCTTGAGAAACAGCTTCGGTCACAGCTAATTTTGTTTCTGTTTCTTTCTCCCTCAACTTTCCTTCTAAAGCCTGTATTTTCTTCTCAGCTTCAAAGACAAGTGTACGAGATTCGTCTTTTGCCCTACTCTCTGCTAATTCAGCAACCTGTTTTTTATCCGCTTCAAACTGTTTCTGCTTTTCTTCAAAAGTTTGAAGCTTTCTTTCTAAATCTTTAATGCGATCCTGCGCCTCAGCTGATTTTTTATCATAATCACGGGCAACTCTCTCTTCGACTAGCTCTAAATCTTTTTCCTTCGCCTCTTCAATGAGTTTAAGTCGTTCCGTTAATGCCTCATAAAATTCTTGATCATGAACCTGTTTTACAATCGCAGCATAGGCCGTGGCTTCAACAGGGACTTCTTTACCGCAATAAGGACATTTAATTTCATTCATCATCTTATTTCTCATTCTTTGACTTCTGAAAATTCAGCGCTCTTTTTATTTATACGCCATCAATACAACTTCGCCCATCCATTCAATCTTCCCTCTCATACAAGAAAATCTCAAGAGAAAAAGAGGTGCGCTCTGCTTTGTGAAATGATATTTTTGAGAGATGAAATTTCTTTTCTCTCTCTGTCTGCTTTTACCTCTTTTCCTGTTTGGAAAAAATGTTCATGCGAGCAATCTGCCCAACGTCCAGCCTCATACTGTCTATGTTTCAGAAAAAGCAGGAAATTGGAGCTATCTTCCAAAAATGAATGCAAGTGGCAATCAGACTTTTGTCTGTCTCGCACTTGCAGATTCTGTACCTTATGCCGTAACCCTTAGGGGAATTGAAAATGAATTTTCCCTAACGCTCACAAATAAATCTTGGCGCTTATCCTCGAAAGACACGTCAAAAATTCTATTGACGGCACTTCCCTTTAAACTTGAAAAAACATTTTATCCTGTTGATTCTTTGACTTTGAGCACAACGCTCTCACCAAAAGAAAAAGAGACTTTGATACGGCAGCTTATAAAAAATGAAAAAATACATTTTCAGTCACAAAAAGGCATTTCTTTTAACCTCTCCCTTTCAGGAAGTCACCGTATTCTGCCCTTATTCCAACAATGCCTCAAAGAAGTACACACGCCATAAAAAAGACCTTATCTCTTGAATAGGAGACGGCTCAGCCATAACTCTCACTCTGAAATATATTCAAACCAATCCCTCTTGGGATTATGAGGCACAATATGATTGAACTTCGTCCCTACATGCATTTAGGACAGGAAGATTATGGCTGGCTGCAAACACGCTACCATTTTTCTTTTGCTAATTATTTTAATCCTGCCCGTATGGGATGGGGAAAATTAAGAGTCTGGAATGATGACATCATCGCATCAAAGGCTGGATTTCCTCCACATGCTCACCAAGATATGGAAATTATCACCTTTGTTCGGCAAGGCGCTATCTCCCATCAAGACAGTCAAGGGCATAAAGGGAAGACAATAGCTGGAAATGTTCAGGTCATGACAGCAGGATCTGGCATTCGCCATAGTGAATATAATCTTGAAAATGAAGAAACCCGCATCTTTCAAATTTGGATAGAAACAAATCGAAAATCCCTCCCCCCCTCTTGGAATCAAAAAGAATTTCCCAAAGCCCGGCGAGAAGGAAAATTCGATGTTCTCGCCTCAAACCTTGAAAGCGATAAAACGGCTTTGAAAATAAATAGCGATGCAAAAGTCCTCGGTATGGCATTTCACCAAGGGCAAAAAGAGGAATATCATTTTGAAAACGATCGCCTTGGCTACCTCGTTGTTTCCGCAGGGAAAATCGACCTAAATGGATTTCTACTCAAAAAGGGCGATGGCGCAGCTATTGAAGACGAGAAGATACTCTCTCTTAAAGCTTTAGAAGAAAGCGAAGTCCTTCTCGTCGATACAGCGCCCTAATGAAAAAGTAAGATTTAGCTTTTTGATTTATCATAAAGCATCGGCTGTTGCTGTGTCACGCAATGAATGCCACCTCCACCTGCGGCGATCGCATCAATTTCAATACCAACAACTTTACGGTCTGGAAAAGCCTGCATCAGACGAATTTTTGCCTCTTTGTCAGATTCCTTATCGCCATAAAAAGGCATAATCACCCCCCCATTGACCAAATAATGATTAAGGTAACTCGCCGCAAAATCCTCTGTTTGAAATCTCTGCTTGGGGTCTGATGGCGTATCCATTGTGGTTACCAAAAGTTTACGCCCTTTGGCATCTGTTGCCTTTTCCAAAATCTCTAAATTTTCCCGGGTTAAACGATAATCTGGTGAATAATCATCCGTTTCAAGGGAAACAAAAATCTGGCCAGGCTTAATAAAACGTGTATAGAAATCTGTATGAGAATCTGTAATGTCGATATCTTTTTCGCCTTTCAGCCAAATAATCTTTTCAACACCTAACAAGGCTTTCAAATCTGCCTCAACGGATTCTTTTGATCGATCAGGATTTCGATTATCATTAAGAACACAGCTTTCTGTCAAAATAAGCGTTCCCTCGCCATCGACCTCTAGAGCCCCCCCCTCAAGTGTCAGCTGTGTCTCTAAAATTTCCGCCCTAATCTTATTCCCAATAAAATTAGCAATCTTACTGTCTTCCTTATGGAATTGCTTATCGCCCCAGCCGTTAAAATTAAAATCAATAACGCCTAGCTTTGAGCCCTCTTTTATCTTTTCTGGCAAAACAAAAGTCGGCCCTGAATCCCGAAGCCAGCAATCATTTAAGTCCGCTTGAACGAGGAAAATATCAAGCTCATCTTTAAAAACACCACAGGCCTCTGCATAATCTTCTGGACGCACTAACAAATTAACCTGCTCAAATTCTGCAATCGTGCAAGCAATTTCCTCTAGTTCATTTTTAACATAAGGTGCTAACTCATCGCCCCAAATTGCTGGCGAAGCATAATAAGCCATCCAAGTCAAAGAATGGCGTGCACTTTCTGCTGGCATATAATAAGGCACAAATTCCTGCGCTTTCATTTGACGTGGCAACATCATCCCTAAGCCTGCTGCCCCCAAACCTTTGCAAAAATGACGGCGTTTCATCTTTCTCTTGCTCCTTAGGGTCACATAAATTGCCATGATACTGGAATATTCATCTCTATTTCAGTCACAAAGTAATCATCTAAAAATTTCCTCAATTGAAACAATAGAGAAAAGCTTGCCTTATTGCTTTCTATTTAGCAGAAAATTATCTGTTCTTTTGCAAAAGACTTCAAAGAGCCTCATAAATAAAGATTTCACATTAAGAAATCCTTTTTATGCTTATGAAGAAAAATAGATGAAACAGAATTTTCCTCCCCTGCCGCCTTTTACGAAAGAAAACGCGCTTCAAAAAGTTCGAATGGCCGAAAATGCTTGGAACAGTCGAAATCCCGAAAAAGTAGCTCTTGCCTACACCGAAAACAGTCAATGGCGTAACCGTGATTCCTTTCTTTCTGGCAGGGCAGAAATTATCGCTTTTCTCACAGAAAAATGGCAAAAAGAACAAGACTATAAGCTCATAAAATCCTTATGGGCCTTTAATAGCAATAAGATTGCTGTCCGGTTTGCATATGAATGGCGAGATAAAGCAGGACAATATTGGCGATCTTATGGAAACGAAAACTGGCTTTTTGCGAGCAATGGCCAAATGTCCGAACGTCATGCCTCTATCAATGATGTCAAAATTAATAAAAATGAGCGCAAGCTTCTTTGGGAAGATAAAAAGCGCCCCGATGACTTTCCTTCCCTTTCTGCTCTAGGATTATAAAATAGCAAACGGTCTCATAAAGAAGGGTACGCAATATGATAAAATATCAAGTCATTGACGTTTTTACACAATCTTCTTTTGAAGGAAATCCAGTTGCTGTTGTTCTAGAGGCAGACAACTTAACCTCTGAGGAAATGCAAAATATTGCTCGGTGGACGAATCTTTCTGAGACAACTTTTGTCTTGCCTCCCAAAAATCCAAAAGCAGATTATCAGTTGCGCATCTTTACCCCCGAAAAAGAACTTCCTTTTGCCGGACATCCAACCATCGGAAGCGCCTATGCTATTCGAAAAACACGCCGAGAATTTGGAGAAAAAGCTAAAATTTTTCAAGAATGCATCGCTGGCTTAATTTCGATTCGTTGCGATCTTAAAGATCCTGAAAAGCTTTTTTTGAAACTTCCCGCAACCCATTTTGAAAAACTGAATAATGAAGAAATCGACAAGCTTCAAACCTGCCTTGGTACAAATATAAAAAATAAAGAAGCCAGCGCTGTAAATGTTGGTCCAGTTTGGATTGTTGGCGAAATTCAAACACCAGAAGCGCTTTTGGAAATTCAATATGACACGCAAACATGCCTTGAGCTTTGTAAGACGTTTAACGCAATCGGCATAAGCCTATTTGCAAAATATCCAGATCATCGCACCATTGAAATGCGTTCTTTTGCTATTCCTGTTGGCGTCCGCGAAGACCCTATTTGTGGTAGTGGAAATGGTGCAGTTGCGGCCTTTCGCTTAGAAAAAGGTCAACTTCATCCTGACGAAAGTTACACCGCAAAACAAGGAAAAGCGATCCAAAGAAATGGGGAAGTTTTCATCCGTCTCAATTCTAAAAAAGAAATTTTTGTCGGTGGCTATTCCAAAATCTGTGTTACAGGCCAACTTAATTTAGACTAACCCTCATGTTACTCGGAGTAAATCATGTCCAATCCTGAAGAAAAACTAGCAGCTTTAAACATAACACTTCCGACACCTGCAAAATCCGTTGCAAACTACCTTCCCTTTAAGCAAGCTGGTGACCTAATTTTTATTTCAGGTCAGCTTCCCCTCCAAGATAGGAAATTGCCTTTCACGGGAAAGGTCGGAAAAGAAGTCTCTCTTGAAAATGCAAAAAAAGCAGCCGAACTTTGCTTTATTAATATTTTAGCGCAATTTAAAGAATCGGTGAAAGGCGACCTTTCTGCTTTAGAAGAAATCGTTCAAATTCAGGGCTTTGTTGCAGCTGAATCTGCATTTTACGACCATGCTCAAATTATCAATGGTGCGTCTGATCTTGCTGTTGATATTTTTGGTGAAAAAGGGCGTCACTCCCGTTTTGCCGTAGGGGTTTCTAGCCTTCCGCTTAATACGCCTGTCGAAATTTCAGCCATTATCAGGGTACGTCTATAAAAACTTAGAAATAATCTCTATAATTAAAGCCACCATTTTTAATAGGAAGAAACGACTACATGACACAGGATTTTAAAGTCCGCGACCTTTCCCTCGCTGATTGGGGACGCAAAGAAATTTCTATCGCCGAAGGCGAAATGCCAGGTCTTATGGCACTTCGCAAAGAGTATGGTGCTTCCCAACCTCTTAAAGGAGCACGTATTGCTGGCTGCCTTCACATGACCATTCAAACAGCCGTTCTCATTGAGACCCTGATTGCTCTCGGTGCAGAAGTCCGCTGGTCAAGCTGCAACGTTTTTTCAACACAGGATCAGGCGGCTGCGGCTATCGCTGCAGCTGGCATTCCTGTATTTGCTTGGAAAGGTCTTTCCGAGGAAGACTTTAACTGGTGCATTGAGCAGACAATTCATGGTCCAGATGGCTGGACACCTAACATGATTTTGGACGATGGCGGTGACCTCACTGTCATGATGCATGACAAATATCCAGAACTTCTTAAAAATGTACGTGGCCTTTCCGAAGAGACCACAACGGGCATTCACCGTCTCTGGAAAATGGAAAAAAATGGCGAACTTAAAGTTCCTGCTATTAACGTCAATGATAGTGTAACAAAATCCAAATTTGATAATCTTTATGGCTGCCGTGAAAGTCTTGTTGACGCAATCCGCCGCGGTACAGACGTTATGATGGCTGGTAAAGTTGCTGTTGTCGCTGGCTATGGCGATGTCGGCAAAGGTTCTGCCGCAAGTTTGCGCAATGCAGGCTGCCGTGTGCTGGTAACCGAAGTCGATCCAATTTGTGCGCTTCAAGCCGCCATGGAAGGTTATGAAGTTGTCACAATGGAAGATGCAGCTCCCCGTGGCGATATTTTCGTAACCTGCACAGGAAATGAAGACATCATTACCCTTGAACATATCAAGGAAATGAAAGATCGTGCGATTGTCTGTAACATTGGTCATTTCGATAGCGAAATTCAAGTCAACCATTTACGTGAATTCACATGGAACAACATCAAACCTCAAGTTGATGAAATTGAACTTGCGCCAAACCGCCGTATTATTCTGCTTTCCGAAGGACGCCTCGTCAATCTCGGCAACGCAACGGGTCACCCTTCCTATGTGATGTCCTCTTCTTTCACAAATCAGACCTTGGCCCAGATTGAACTTTGGAATGCCAAAGAAGGTCAGTATGAAAACAAAGTCTATGTTTTACCTAAAAAACTAGATGAAAAAGTGGCTGCCCTTCACCTTGAAAAAGTTGGCGCAAAACTTTCTAAAATGAAACCACATCAGGCTGAATATATTGGTGTCCCTGTTGATGGTCCATTTAAACCAGACACATACCGTTATTAAGCTTTTCTTGCTTAATAAATAAAGAAAAGGCACTCTCTAGAGAGTGCCTTTTCTATTCTAAACACTCTTAAATCTTTTTATTTTACTGAGTACAGCTCATTAAAAGCGCTAATCAATAAGTCTTACAGAGATTTTATGCCTCAATCTGGTTCTCATTTGTTGCCTCCTGGAATTTCAGAAACAGTTTTCCGTTTTTCTAACGAGGAAATACCTCTCCCGCCAGAATTTACGACAACGATTGTCTGCTCTTTGGAATTTGCTTTAAACAATCAAAATCCCCCGACCATTAAAGCCCTAAGAACTCTTTTTCAAAATAATCTCCAACAGCTTCCCGTTCTCACACATTTTCTAAAAGGCGAATCCCCTCATTTTCAATGGGAATCTTATCTTCCTCAATTGGATCAACTCATCACAGAGAAAACACTCTCAGAAACAACGTTAGAGAATGAAATTCATTTCCTTCTGAACCAAAAACTTCCTTTTACGACCCCATGGCGTGTCTTTCTCTTTAAAGGATATGCAGAGAATAAATTCACTATTGTATTCTGTGTCCGTCACGAAGTAATGGACGGCGGTGCGCTTATAACAATGATTCAAACGCTTTTTTCATTTAAAAGCGCTTCTTCTCCCGTCGCGTGCGATATTTCTGGAGCGTCTCAATCAATTTCTGAAACAGCTCCTGAACTTTTAAAACTCCCTCCAGAGGCTAAAAAGAATGTAAATTTTTGGCAGGAGACGCCTTCTAAAACACATATTGAAAATAAAACACTACAATTCCCTGCTTCAATTCTACCTCAGATTGGGAAACGTTTCTCAGTCTCAGGGAATGATGTCTATTTATATCTCATGGGGAAAGCAATTTGGCAGTGGCGAAAAACCTATCAGGCACTACCTTTGCCGCAAGATGCAGGACTTTCTATCCTTGTCCCTATCAATATTCGTCAAGCTAAGGATAAAAATCCGGGCAATCGTTTTTATCTAAAAAATCTTTCAGTATCGGAAGAAACTTCTCTTACAGAAATTTCAAAATCCATAGATGTTTTTAAACAAGCAAATATTCGAAAACAACTTTTTGAACGCTATGCAAAGAATGCAGACTCCGCCTTTGTGCAAGCCCCGTCTCCTGAATATTTCTTTTCATCTTGCAGCAGCTTACGCTTAACCTCCCCGATACAATGGGGAAAATTCCCTCTCCTTAACTTAGGCCTCCGTTTTAACTCAAATCTACCGATCTATACGATGCTCAGCACCTATGCTCCCAAAAGAAAAACAGAACAGGAAGCCATCTCCACCCTTTTCTTGTCCTTCCAGAAAAACATTCCAAATCTTAATAAAGTACCCCTTTTTTATATAGAGGCCTTAGAAACGCTCGCAAAAAAAGCTGGCCTTACGCTGGCAGAAAATGAGATAAGAAAAACCGCATAGATACGCCATTAAAACATTAAACGGCTTTTCTGCGGCTCCCTCTAAATCAAAGTTTCTAGGAGAAAGCCAGCGTTCATATTCTTCTCTTAAAGCTGGCCAATCTTTATCTAAAATTGAAAACCAGGCTGTGTCCCTATTTTTTCCTTTTACGACCAAATGTTGACGGAAAATACCTTCAAACTGGAAACCAAAACGCTGAGCTGCTCGCTTCGATGCTTCGTTTAAATTATCGCACTTCCATTCTAAACGCCGATAGCCTAAAGAAAAAATATAATCAGCTGCCAAAAAGACAGCCTCTGTCGCACGACGTGTCCGCGCCAAAGAAGCCCCCCAAAGCACCCAGCCGATTTCTGCAACACCGTTTTTTTCATCTATGCGCATCAAAGCGAAATGTCCCTCAGCTTTTTTTGTCGCTTTATTCACTACTGCAAAAAAAAGGAACGCATCATTGGCTAAAAACTCTTGAATAAAACCTCTTACATCTTCTTCTGAAGCTGGTGGAAACGCTGGAAGATATAAATATCTTTCTTCTTTTTTGCGTTGAGAGAACACCTCATAAAGATCCCCAGCATGGGAAAGTGCAAGAGGTTCTAAAGAAACATAGCGCCCCTCTAGAACTTCTTTTTCAGGACGGCGGACGTCATTCCATTCAACAGAATTATTTTTGTCTGCAATCAACATGATCTTTCCTATCCAAAATTTTATCCCATAAAAATACAGAATACACAGAGCCTCTCTAAAATTCGAGAAATCTCGCCCTAAAAGAGAGAATTTATGCTATCATGAGGCTAACTTTCGCCTACATGAAAAAGGAAAGCCATATGTCAAAAGAAAATTATGAATATTCGGAAGCTCAGAAAAATGAAGTCAAAGCACTCTTAAAACAAGCTTTAGAATCAGATGAGCCAACAGAAATTGCATATGAAAAAATTGCAAAAACATTTCCGGCAGATGAAGCTCATCCTACCATTCCAAACTGCCCCCTCATTCATGGAAATGAACTTCCCCAATTTCTAGGCGATGAATGCACAGGCCTAAATGTCAAAGGTTTTGGAAAAACAGAAGAAGGCGAAACAACTATCATTTTTTTCCGAAAAGTGGATTGATTAAATCTCTTTCTCATATAAAAAGCCCAGTCTGCATAGAGCAAATTGGGCTTTTTTATGAAATCATAAACTCTCTGTAAAGAAAAGATTACGCTTTGAATGCCTGTTCAAAATCGGCAACCAAATCAGCGGCGTCTTCAATCCCAACAGAAACACGAATGGTTGACTCTTTCACACCAATACGATCCCGAACCTCTTTAGCAACACCGGAATGTGTCGTTGAAGCAGGATGGCAAATGAGAGATTCCGTTCCCCCTAAAGAAACAGCCACTTTAAAGAGTCTCAAACGGTTAAGGAAAGCAAAAGCCTCGGCTTCCCCACCCTCAATATCGAAGGCAAAGGTAGAACCTGCGCCTGTGCATTGTTTTTTGTAAACAGCCTCTTCCTTAGAACCTTTTGGAAAAGCTCCTGGAAAGTGAATAGCTTTGACTTGTGGCTGTTTTGAAAGGAGTTCAACAACTTTCTCTGCATTATAAGCTGCTTTCTCCATTCTCAAGCCTAGCGTCTCTAAAGAACGCATAATCATCCAGCTTGTATGCGGATCAAGATTTGTGCCAATTGCATTGCGCAAACCCATTACCTTTTTAATCAGCTCTTTAGATCCGACAGCGCCACCCGCAATCAAATCAGAATGACCACCGACATATTTTGTCAAAGAATAAACGGACAGATCAGCACCGTGCTGCAAAGGCTTTTGAAAGACAGGGCCGAGCATTGTATTATCAACAATGATCAAAGGGCGTTTATCTTGCTTCTCAGCAATTTTGTCTGCAATCTTACGAAGAAGTCCCAAATCCATCATTACATTGGTTGGATTTGCTGGAGATTCAACATAAATCACCCCAACATTTCCCTTCTGCATCGCTGTTTCAGCAGATTTTAGAAGGGCCTCTTCATGAATCCCATCTGAAAAGCCGACGGACTTCATCCCAAGGCCAGCCATTGTTTTCAAGATAAGAGTTTCTGTTCCGCCATAAAGAGGCTGTGAATGAAGAATAACTTCTCCAGGCTGAACGAAAGCGAGAAGAGATGTAAAAATCGCCCCCATACCCGATGAGAAAAGCACACCTGCTTCTGCCCCTTCATAAGTGGCTAAACGGGCGGCTGTAATATGGCTGTTAGGGTTATCAAAGCGGGAATAAATATACCCTGCTTCCTCACCTTCAGGCAATTTTTTACGACCTGACATATAGTCAAAGAAATCTTTTCCTGCTTCTGCTGTTGGAAAGAGAAAAGTTGAAGTCAAAAAAATAGGTGGCTTAATCGCTGCCTGAACCCGTGCTGGATCATAGGCAAAATTCATCATCTCTGTGTCTGGATGATAATTTCCTCCAGCATGTTTTTTAATTTTATCTGTCATAATTAAGATTTATCCTCAGATTTTTTAGTCGTTTTCTTTGCTTTAGAAGCCGTCCTCTTCTTTTTAGCAGATTTGACGACTTTTTTCCCTGTTTTTTTCTCAAGTTTAGGTGCAGTAACCTCTGCCTCTTCCGAAATTTTTTCGGCTTTTTGTGCTGCAGCTGCTGCCTTAGAAGAAGATTTAGCCTTCCTGGCGGCTATCTTCTTTCTTTTTGTTTCAGGATTGGAAACTTTCCTTAACGCAGTCCCCTCAGAAGAGGAAGAGAGAGGTGCGAGATTCTCTTTTATAATTTCTTCAGACTGAATTTCTAACGTCGTAATTGCAACAGGCTCTTGAAGTACCTCTTCAGAATCAGAAAAAGAGGACATATCAACTTCTCTTTTTTTCTGCTTTTCTGTGCGAAAAACCTGCTGCATCACCCATTCAAAAAAAGTCAGTCCTGATTCTTCCAATTTCTTTGAAAAAAATTTGAACAAACAAAGAGAAAGAATCCAGCCGACAGTCATCCCCCAAAAAAATGGAAAAAAACGACAAGAAGAATGAGAAGAAGCCTTTAAACAGGGAGGATGAGAGACATCTTTCTGTAAAAGTCTTTCTTCTAACGGTTGTAACTCTTTCTCAAATTTCAAAATATCCTCCAAAAAATTGCTTATATTTTGGCAAGACTAAATCTAATCTTAACAAAAAATAACAATCATGCCTTTGCTGACAACATCTTATATTCATTTTTTGTTGGGTCAGCCTCTGCGATTTTTAAGCGCCAGCTTTCTCCCCTGCTATTTTCACGAAGTGTTTCCATTTCTTCTTTTGTTGACGCACGATGTGGATTACGGATAAAATCCGCTGTCTGCTTCAGCGCTTGATGGGCTTCTGGAATATATTTACCAACAACAAAAATATGTGGCATACCGTAATATTGCTCCAAAACCATCCAAGGTTCTTTCTCTTTTAAACGTCTTGCATCCGAGTTCAAAATATCGCGCGTACCTGAAAAGATAATTGTTGGCGGCAACCCATCCAAATCCTTTGCCATAATGGGATTAATTTCAGGATCTTTAGGATTCAAATCACCAATCCACATTTGCCCTCCTTTACGCAAGAAAGGAATATCCAAAATCGGATCAACTTTTGCTAACTGATCTTGTCCTTCCCCTGTGCAAGAAAGATCCAAAAATGGCGAATAGAGAACAAGACATCTTGGTTTTTCAAGTTTTAGACGTGCAATTTCCCGCGCCAAGGTCACAGAAAGCCAGCCTCCAGCAGAATCTCCCATCACGACGACATTTTCTGCACCGTGCTGTTCTACCAAATGCTCATACCCTTTAATGATCAAATCCATCGTTTCACGCCAAGTATGTTTTGGCGCTAACGGTAAAAAAGGCATATGCACAGTACAGCTCATCTTTTCAGCCAAATCTGAAAGCATCCAGCCATAATATGGCATGACATCCATCACAAAATCACCGCCGTGAAGGTAAAGAATATGGATAGGCGTTTCTGCCCCCTCTTTTGGCGTCGTAATAAAAATCTTTGTATTGTTAAAAATAACTTGGTGAAAATTGACTTTTGGCCTGTGCCAATGCCAAAAACCGCCCCCTTGCAAATGCTTGCTCCCCCGAACAACGGTCCAAATATTACGTTTGACAATAGGCGAGAAAAAATCAACAAGCTTAAGCCAAATCCAAGCTTGTGTACTTACACCCGCTTTAATCGCCGCTTCCTGCGTATAGCGGAAAAGCCCCAATCCTGTCCCTGCTCCCACTAAAAGAGATTTAGAATGAATTTTCTTTAGGAAATTCTTGTCCTCTTTAGACGTATCAGAAAGAAGCTTATGAAACGTACCTTCACCCTTTTCTGGAGATTTAGAGGAAGAGAAATTTAAAGGGAAACGCACTTATGAATACTCCTAGAAAAATAATTATATGCTTGAAAGTCGTATTTTATTTTAAAACAAAAATGCCTTTTTTCCACTAAATCATGTTTTTAATTTTAAGAACAAGCGTTTTCATCTTAGGCCAAAAGAAAAATTTATAGCGCTGCTTGACCCTATAGTTACTTGAACCTTTATAGTCATCTTAACCTCTTTTTAAGAAAGGATTTGAGGATGAAAAAAATTATTTTAAAAACGGCTATGGCCGCCTTTTTAGTAGCACCTTTTACTTTTGGAACGACTTTTGCGGCGACAACAATGTCTCAGACACCCTGCTGTGCGCACAAAGATTGCTGCAAAGATTGTGGCAAGAAACATCACCATTGTAAAAAAGATTGCCACTGTCCTTGCTGTAACGAAGAAGCAGCCCAAGACGCACAATAAAGATTAAAGAGCGAATGGGATTTTAATCTAATGGGCAAGTTCTTTTTGTGACTGCCTAAAAAAATCCCATTCCTCAACAACTTGCCCATTTTTTAGCGTGCAATACCCGACTTCGTTCCCCTGCGCATCTTGACGCAAAACAAGTTTTCCTTTTTGAGAAATACAATAAGCAGAGGCTGGATTAGGCATACCAATCTGCTTTCCTTTTTTCTCTTCTTGAGAGCTTGCGCAAGCAACCAAAATCCCACAAGCCAGAAGCGCCAAGGATATTTTAAAACGAGCCGTTTTTTGCATGCTTACCCTCTAAAAAAAATGCCCTTCCCAAAAAGAAAGGGCATCATTTATTTCAACGTCAGTTTGAAACTTGACGCTCTGCATAACTTGTTTTTTCATCCGCTTCTTGTTTTAAAACTTGATTTTCAGCGGTCAAATTATGCTTCTGATCTTTTGTCATGTGTTTTTTTAATTTTGCTGGCGCAATGCTGCCTTTACCCTTTAAAGCTTTCTGATAAGCATCCTCAGCTTTTACACGGGTGTTATTTGGCAAATAGCAATATTCGGTTTCTTTCCCTGTGATCCCTTTGCCATTATGGGCATGCCCACCAACTTTTGAGCAATAAAGAGCAGCAGGATCAGCTTTACCGCCAAGGTCTTGCGCTTTTTTAGAAGCATCTTCACCTTTATCGGCAGCAGCCTGCGCATTTTTCTGAGCCTCAGCCGTTGCCTGCTTGGCCAATTCCTGATCCATCAAAGAAACGGACTTCTTTTTCTTACTATCAACAGCACCGACCTGCTTTGCTTCCTGTGCTTCCAAAGCACCAAGGTTTTCACCACTTGCCTTTGCATCGGTTAAATCTTTTTGCTCCTCAGCTTTCAAAGAATCAGCATCAGAAGCGACCTTTGCCTGATCCTCATTGACTTGAGCTTGTGCATCTCCAAGCGCCTTATCTGCGTCTGTTTTGGCCTGCGCCTGTTCAAGATTAATTTTATCCTGAGCTACTGGGGCTGTATCTGTTGTAGAAGCACTGGCAAAGGTGGAATTTACGCCGACAAGTCCAAAAAGCCCTGTCAAAAGTGCCGTTGTTGCGAGTAATTTTTTCATAGAATCTCCATCAATTCTTACCGGAATAGCCTAAAGAGAAAGGGAAAGCCCAATGCCCCATATCCCAACTTTAAAACTTCTTCATACCCTATCTGACATTCAAAAATCTTGCAAAGAATGAAGCTTGTACAGATTCTCTATTCTTCATCTTTTTTAAACATTTTGACTTTTTCTTTAACTTTTATATGCAAAAACTCTTTTTTCTCAGGCGGAGAAAGTAAATTTTTATTCACACCTTCGGCAGCCGGCAAAGAAGCAACTTCTACTTTTTTAGAAACATTTTCTGAAACAGGAACTGGAATCACCTCAACGATATTCCCCTCCTCATCCTTTAATCGGACAACTTCCCCTTCTTTAAATTTTCGACCTGTCTGCATGAGTGCTAACTGGATCTCTTTGGGAAAATCTACAATTTGTGATTTTTCACGCTTCTCACGCTGCATAACCGTTCGGGCAACCATTCCTTGTGGCTGCCAAGCATGCCAGCGAAAATGATACCAGTAACGGGCTGCTGTTTGTAAAATAGCGTCTTCCTCTTTCTCGCCTTCTAAACCAAAAATAGGATCAAGTGCGGAATGGTCATCTGTTTTATCAACAATTAAAAATTTCCAGCATTTTTCAAAGTTTTTGCGGTTATAATAACGGCCATTTTTACGAATAAACTCAAAAATAAAAGCGCCTGCTAGATAACGCCGAAATAAACGTGCTTTTTCACCTTCTTCTAAAAATCCCTGTAAAATAGTTGATAAAAGCCGACGTGCGTCTTGATGCGCCATTCTTTCCAAAGGCAGATTTTTTTGCTGGAGTAAATATAACGCCTTACGTTCTCCAGGCTCCAAAAAATCACGATGTAACATTCTTGCTGACATAAATTCCCCCTTAATTTCAAATCGCTTTCATGGATCTTCCCTCAGATGGCGCAAAACAATAAACACCATAGCTTCTTTCCATACTGGAAAAAGCTGGGCTTTTTGCATCTCTAAAAGCAATCATGACAATGTTTTGAAAAATTCAGGTGTGGCTTCCTAATGAGCCGCCTCTCAGAATTAAATAATATTTTCTCTTATTATAAACAAAAATAAGATGAAAAAACAAAAAAGATTCCTAAAGAAATTTTCTTTAGGAATCTCTCTCTTTAAAAAAATCTTTAGAAAAGCCTAAATCTCAGATGGATTTTTCTCTTCCAAAATCCGCAAACGTTTTTCAAGTTTTTTGTGAAGAAAAGCGGTGAAGCCTAGTATGCCTGCCAATAAAGCTAACAGTGCGATATGGTGAAAAATAGCAAGCCGATCCAGCTTATGCTCGCTTGAAACTTCCTCATTAACCAACTTTAATAAGCCCATTTATTTTCCTTCCTCTCTCCTCTGCCACTCAACAAAATGCGTAGAGTGGCAGAAAGAAACAAACTTATTCCAGAATAAAAACAGCTTTATTCTTCAATTAAGTAACCAAATGCACTCAAAGAAGCCTTTGCCCCTTCGCCTGCGGCAATAATAATTTGCTTATAAGGAACATTCGTCACATCCCCTGCGGCAAAAATACCAGGCACAGAGGTTCTGCATTTTGTATCAACTTCAATTTCACCAAATTGTGTCAATTTAAGGGCATCCTTAACCCAACCTGTATTCGGCAGCAGACCAATCTGAACAAAGACAGCTTTCAGATCAAGTGTTTGCGTCTCTTCCGTTTTTCGGTTTTTATACCGCAAACCTGTCACTTTATTTCCATCACCCAGAACTTCTTCTGTTTCCGCATTCAATAAAATAGTGACATTCTCAAGGGAACGAAGTTTCTTTTGCAAGATCTCATCCGCAATCAAATAATCTCCACGCTGCAGAAGTGTGACATGCTTACAAATACCAGCAAGATCAATCGCCGCTTCAACACCGCTATTGCCGCCGCCAATGACTGAAACAGCTTCCCCTTTAAAGAAGGGACCATCACAATGTGGGCAATAAGCCACCCCTTTCGTGCGATATTCTTCTTCTCCCGGGACGTTAAGTGTTTTCCATTTTGCACCCGTTGCCGCAATAATCGTACGGGACTGCAAGCTAGCCTCATTCTCAAGCTTGAGTTGATGAAACTCCCCTTGTGCTTTTGCTGGCAATAAAGAACGAACAATTTGGCCATCCAAAATAGACACGCCAGCATGCGCCACCTGCGCCTCTAAATTTTTGGCAAGTTCCGGCCCTTCAATCAGCATCACAGACGGAAAATTCTCAATTTCACCTGCATCCATAACCTGACCGCCACACCTTTCTGCGACAAGCCCTGTTCTTAATCCTTTACGCGCGGCATAAATAGAAGCGACCGCTCCAGCAGGTCCTCCCCCAACGACTAAGACATCAAAAGGTTTTTCTTCTGAAATTTTCTTCGCCTTTGCCTCTCCGCCAGATTGATCCAGACGATCCAGAATTTTTTCCAGTGTTAAACGCCCAGAAGAGAAATTCTCACCATTGAGATAAACTTGAGGGACTGCAAGAATATCACGCTCTGTCGCTTCGTCAGAGAAATCAGCGCCATCAACGGCGACCACTGAAATCTTAGGATTTAAAACAGCCAAAATATTCAATGCCTGAACAACATCTGGGCAGTTTTGACAAGATTGGGAAAACCAAACCTCAAATTTATAGGTCTCTTTGCTCTCTTTCAAAAGAGATCGGATGCGCTCTGCCTCTTCGTCCTTAATACGTGGCGGATGACCGCTCGTCTGTAAAAGGGCTAAAATGAAAGACGTGAACTCATGGCCCATTGGCAGCCCAGCAAAAGTAATGCGGGGCGCTTCTCCAGCACGAGCGATAGAAAAGGAAGGTGAACGGCCTTCTGTTGCATTTTCATTCCAAGTTACTTTATCTGAAATTTCTGTCAAAATTTTAAAAAGCTGACGTAAATTGGAAGAAGTCTCCCATTGATCCAGCTTTGCTGAAATTTCAACAGGATTAACAATATATTCCATGTAGGCTTTTAGCTGATCAACAATATCAGGACCTAAAAGTTCTTTTGACATCTATTTTTCCTTATTCCTCCGAGGGCTCTTTTTATAGGAAGAAAGATATAAAAAAAGCTGGGAATTAAACCCAGCGATCATCTTCCCTATGAGCAAGAAAGGGGAAGAGAAAGCTCTTCCCCCACTCGTTATTTCGACTTAAATCTTGCCAACGAGATCAATACCTGGCTTCAAGGTTTTTGATCCTTCACGCCATTTTGCTGGGCAAACCTGACCTGGGTTTTTCTTAACAAACTGCGCTGCTTTAACTTTATCAAGCAATGTGTCCGCCTCACGGCCAACGCCCTCAGAAGTAATTTCGATATATTGAATTTTGCCTTCTGGATCAATCAAGAATGTTGCACGGTCCGCTGCAAAGAAATCATCACGCAACACATCGAAAGCATCAGAAATCTCACCGCTTGGATCTGCAACCATCGGGAATTTCACTTTACCAATAGCATCGGAAGTGTCATGCCATGCTTTATGAGTGAAATGCTTATCTGTAGAGACAGAGTAAACTTCAACGCCCAATTTCTTGAAATCTTCATATTTGCCAGCCAGATCTTCGAGCTCTGTTGGGCAAACGAATGTGAAGTCTGCTGGGTAGAAGAACAGAATAGACCATTTGCCTTTAAGATCCTCTGGGCTAAATTTAGAAAATTCTCCATTGGCTGGTGTAAAAACGTCTGTTGTTTCAAAATCTAGGATTTCATCACCAACTTTAACCATATTTATATCCTTATCATATTCAAATTTTCCAAACCATTGCCCCGTTCTCCCAGTCTGGAAAAGGTTTTAAAAGAAAAACGGGATCTTCTTAGTCCCTAGATAAGAACTCTGGAACAGACCTCAAGGGGGCGCATATACTTTTTTATGCTTTTTCTAAAAAAGTGGCAGGAGCTTCTATAAAACCGCCTCCCAAAATGCGATCTCCGTCATAAAAAACGCAAGCCTGCCCAGGCGCTGGTAAAGCAGCCTCTTCTAAGAAAACCTCTGCTCGGCCATCTTTAAGGGCTCTCACCTGCCCTTTACGGGGCCTCTCTCTTGCCCGAAGCTGAAAAGCGCACTCTAAATCCACCTCTAAAGGGGGCTCAATAAGCCAATTTGTCTCTTTTAAATAAATTCGTCGCCAAGGGGAGTTCTTTGCACATTTATCTTCTAAAAGACGGCGAGGCGCTATCACCAAACGACGTTTATCCGCCTCAATTCTCACGACCATCTGGCGCTCTCCTAGAGAAGTATGCAGATTTCCCAAGCCTTTGCTTTGCCCAATCGTATAGCGGACAATACCCTCATGCTCGCCGACAATATTCCCCGAAAGATCAATTATCTCCCCATGACCTTTCGTTGTCGGTGCTATTTTTTCAACCAAATCCGCATAAGAGCCCTGATTAACAAAGCAAATATCTTGACTATCTGCCTTTGAGGCCACCGTTTTTAAACCTAAACGCTGAGCCTCAGCCCGAACCTCTTCTTTGGAAAAAAAATTACCCAAGGGAAAATGCAGGAATTCCAGCTGTTCGTAGGTCGTTGCAAACAAAAACCAAGACTGGTCACGCTCTGAACACACAGGGCGATAAAGCGCAGAACGTCCGTCTAACAAGACTTCCTTACGGACATAGTGTCCAGTCGCCATCCCTTCACACCCAAGGTCTTTTGCAGTCGTTAAGAGGTCTGTAAATTTCACACCCTGATTACAGTTCACACATGGAACGGGCGTCTCTCCCTTGGCATATTGTGCCGCAAAAACATCCACAACACTTTCTTTAAAACGTTGCGTTGCATCAATAATGTAATGCGGAAATCCCATTCTTTCTGCAACTTTTGCCGCATCCTGAGCATCGCTTCCGCCACAACATCCTTTTGCCGCTGCTCCCGAAGGATTTAAATCCAGCGTTGCGCCAACAACTTCATGCCCTTGCTCTCGCAATAACGCCGCTGTTACGGCGCTATCAACCCCGCCTGACATGGCCACCAAAATTCGCAAAGTAACGCTTTCCTTTTAATCCTGCTTTGGCACAAGAACGGTTAAGCCATCTAAAGCTTCCGTCATTAAAATCTGGCAGCCTAGGCGAGATGTTTTTTGCACACCAAAAGCAAGATCAAGCATATCTTCTTCCTCTTCCGTTGTTTCCGGCAATTTAGAAGCCCATTCAGGATCCACAATCACATGGCAGGTTGCGCAAGCCAAAGAGCCTTCACATGCCCCTTCCAAGTCAATATCGTTTGCATGCGCAATTTCCAAAACAGATTGGCCAACAGGGGCATTAACTTCACGTCTTGTCCCATCAGGCTCAACAAAAACCATATGTGGCATCCTTATTTCCTTCCTTTTCTATAAAATAACAAAATCCCCTCTGCCTATTTAAAACTGGCAGGATAATTCCGAAAATTTTTCTAAAACTTTTTGAATCTCTTCTTGGGAAGTAAAACGCCCAAGCGAAAGACGCAAGCTTCTTTGTGTCCTTGCCTCCTCCAATCCCATCGCTCTCAAAACATAAGAACCCGCTCCAGAACCAGCAGTACAGGCCGAACCTTTCGACATTGCGAGCCCTGGCAAAGCCTTCATTATTTTTTCTGCTTCATAAGGTTTTGGAAAACAAAAATTCAATGTTCCAGGCAATCTGGCAACTTTTCCGCCGTTAATCTGCCCCTCTGGAAACAAAGCCCGCAACCCCTCTTCAAGAAGTTTTCTCAATTCAGAAACTTTTTTCCCTTCCTCTGCCATAATTTTTTGCGCTTTTTCACAGGCCTCGCCAAAACCAACCAGTAAAGGAACAGGCAAAGTCCCTGAACGCAATAAACGCTCTTGCCCTCCTCCTGTCACGATTGGCCGCAATCTGACACGAGGACGGCGGCGAACATAAAGCGCCCCGCATCCTTTTGGCCCATATAGTTTATGCGCAGAAATAGATGCGAGGTCAAAAAGAGCCGCATCAAGAGGCAATTTTCCAGCTATTTGTGCCAAATCAACATGCAGCAAAGCCCCCTGCCCACGGACAATTTGAGAGATTTCCTCTAAATCCGCCAGAACGCCTGTTTCATTATTGGCCGCCATCACACTGACTAAAGTTGTCGGCGTCTTCAAAGCTGCACGAAGCTGTTCTTTATCTAGCTTTCCCTGTTCATCAACAGGGAGAATCTCAATCTCAACCCCTTCTTTCTTAAGAGCTTCAAGCGTTTCTAAAACCGCCTTATGTTCCGTTGAAAAACTAACAAGACGGCATTTCCCCTGAGAGGATAAAAACTGCCTTGCTGTCCCTCTCAAAGCCAGATTAATCGACTCTGTTGCGCCTGAAGTAAAAATAATCTCGCGCACATCCGCCTTCAAAAGCATTGCCACTTGTTTTCTTGCTTTTTCGACTGCCTCAAGGGCGAAGGTCCCCAAAGCATGATGACTACCAGCATTTCCATAATGCGCCGAAAAAAACGGAAGCATTTTTTGAACGACATCTGGATCGCAAGGCGTTGCCGCTGCATAATCAAGGTAAATCATTTCCATTTATCTGCCTTCCGCTTGTAATTTTGTTTTTGCACGTCTTGCCAGAGGGCGGTAAGCATTCAAAAAAAACTCAATCTCTCTTTGCGTCACATTCCAAGGCAAACTGACACGCATTACTTGTCCAGCCCTCTCCGCTAGCCCCATAGCTTTCAAAACAGACGAGGCGCTCATTTTTCCTGAAGCGCAGGCCGAACCGGCCGACACACAAATCCCTGACATATCCATGGCCATCAGCTGAGCCTGAGAAGAAATCCCGTTAAGGCGTAAAGAGCTGACATTCGGCAAGCGGGCAACATCCTTACCAATAACTTCTCCGCCCATCGCCTGAACCGCCTCTTCCAATTCATTCCGCAAGCCCTCAATATCCTGCCAATTCTGAGTCTGTGCTTCTTTGAGCGCTTCTGCCATTGCCGCAATCGCTGGTAATGCGGGCGTCCCGCCACGCTTCCCTCCTTCTTGTCCTCCCCCAATAATCATAGGGGAAATAACATGCTCTTCCGAGACAATCAGGGCTCCGGCGCCAGGCAATCCCCCCATTTTATGGCCTGAAAGCGAAAAGCTTATTTTAGGAGGCAAATCTTTTGGCAGTGCCCAGCCTCGCCCAAAAGCCTGCACACCATCTAAATGCAAAAAAGCATTGAACAATTTTGCTAATGCGATGAAAGCCGTAACGTCGGAATAAATGCCCGTTTCATTATTCGCAACCATCACAGCAATCAACGGTGACTGCTCTGGCTTTAATGCTGAAAGCTCGCCCTCAAGCCACTGCAAATCATGTTGCCCTGATTGATCAACAGGAATAATTTTTGCCCATTCTGGCAAATTCGCTAATAAGGAAGGATGCTCCGTTGCGCCAACGAAACAAGGCCGTTCTACCCCTGACTGCGTCTTTTCTAAGCTTTTTAAAATAAGGGCATTTGCCTCACTTGCGCCTGATGTAAAAATACATTCCTTGGAACCAACGGCAAAAAAGCTGGCAATTTCTTCCCGTGCCTTTTCAAGATGACGCTTTGCTTCCTTCCCCGCCTGATGCACTGAAGCTGGATTTCCTGCTCCTAACGCCAGTTTATAGGCCAACTCAACCGCATGGGGACGTGGCACTTCGCTCGCATTCGCATCTAAATAGATCATAAAACCTTGGGAAAACCTTTATTTTGCAACATGTTCAGTGCGATCAGGCGGAAAGACGCATGAATAAAAATCTAGAAAAAATTGATAAATACGTTATAATAGCACCCTTACTAAATATATCTATCGGTTTTAAAATTAAAGGGAAGATATAAATTCTCTCCTTTAGTTCCTAATTTTCCAAAAACCAGCAATACTGAGAAAACCCTACGGATCTAAAACGCTCATGCCTGAAGTTATCTTTAATGGCCCAACTGGAAGACTGGAAGGTTATTACCATCAGTCAAATATCCCAGGGGCACCTCTCGCCGTCATTATGCACCCTCATCCCCATATGGGGGGCAATATGCGCAACCGCATCGCCATTACACTTGCTAAAACATTTATAGAAATGGGATTTTCTGTTTTACGTTATAATTCAAGAGGCGTTGGAAAATCACAAGGCAGATATAATGGCGGCATTGGCGAGATTTCAGATGCTGCCTCCGCATTAGACTGGATTCAATCCATGAATCCTGATTCTGTTGAAACATGGGTTGCGGGTTATTCCTTTGGAGCCTTTGTTGCGATGCAACTCCTCATGCGCCGTCCTGGAATTGATGGCTGGATCAGCATTGCACCGCCTGCGAACGACTACGATTTCAGCTTCCTTGCGCCATGCCCTTGCAGTGGCCTAATGATTGCTGGCGGCAGAGATACACTTGCGCCAGAGCCTGGCATCCGCAAAGTGGTTGATAAACTTAACACCCAAAAGAATGTGCAAGTTGATTACCGTATTTTTGCAGGCGCAGATCATCTTTTTGCTTCTTACGTTTCTCAAATTACAGAAGCGGTTGAAGATCATGTCGTCCGTTCTCGGAAAGAAAAGCAAAATTTTCTTTAATTCCCTCTAACCCTTTCAAAGTTTTATGACTGACAGCAAGCAACAGAAACCAACTTTAGGCAAAGACTATCCTTTTAAATCTTCTTTTCTTAAAGAAGCATATGAACGTGGCATGGTTTTTGATTGCACCGATTTAGAAACGCTTGACACCCAAATGGCAGAAGGGTCGATCGCAGCCTATGCTGGCTTTGATCCCACAGCAGATTCTTTACATGTTGGCAATGCGCTCTCCATTATGGTGCTGCGTCTCTTGCAAAAACATGGGCATCAGCCCGTTGCGCTTGCTGGTGGCGGAACAGGACGCATCGGAGATCCTTCTTTCCGTGAGGAAGCCAGAAAACTTCAAAATTCAAAAACACTTGCAAAAAATATTGCAGGCGTGCGCAGCTCTCTTAGCCAGTTTCTCCATTTTGAAGAGCAGCAAAAAGAAAACCAACGTCCGACCCTCCTCCTGAACAATGCGGATTGGCTAGCAAACTTATCTTGGCTAGAAGTCTTAGAAGATGTCGGCCCTCATTTTTCAATGAGCCGTATGCTTTCTGCGGAAAGCGTCAAACAGCGTTTAGACCGTGAGCAGGGGCTGACTTTTTTAGAATTTAATTATTCTATTCTACAAGCTTATGATTTCAGAGAACTCAAACGTAAACACCAAGTTGTGCTTCAAATTGGCGGTTCTGATCAATGGGGCAATATCACCGCAGGTATTGAGCTTGCCCGCAGGACTGGCGCTGGAAAAGTTTTCGGCCTGACCACCCCTCTGCTCACAACCGCCTCTGGTGCAAAAATGGGGAAATCTGCCGAAGGCACGGCCATTTGGGTTCGGGAAGAGAAACTTCCTGTTTTTGATTACTGGCAATTCTGGCGAAATGTTGAAGATCCAGATGTCGAGCGCTTCCTGAAACTCTTTACCGATCTCCCCCTTAAAAAATGTGAAGAAATCGCTAAGGGAGACATTAACCAAGCCAAAGAAATTCTAGCAACAGAAGCCACCTCTATCGCTCATGGACGTGAAAAAGCAAAGGCCGCCAGAGAGCAGGCACGGAAGATTTTTTCTGAGAAAAAATTAAATCCAACGGCCGCTTTTCCAGAAAAAAAACTCCCTTGTCCCAAAACATTACGAGAAGAATTTAAAGATGGTCTTCCCTTAACCGCTCTGCTCCATCTTGTCGAAATGGCTTCTTCCCGTGGGGAGGCAAGACGCCTCATCCGCAATGGAGGTGTCCGCATTGATGGTGAGAAAGTTTCAGATGAAAACCAAGCCATCGCTTGGGAAGAATTAAAAACAGGTGTTGCGCTTTCTGTTGGAAAGAAAAAACATCTTAAAATTCAACTCGAATTTTAATTGCACTCGGAAACAGCCAAAATACAGAAAATAGGAAAGGAGGCTTCCTGCCTTCTTTCTATTTCTCTTGTTCTTTATAAATCCCCAAAAAAACAGCTTCGCCAAACTTTGCAAACATTAAGACAGGCCGTCTCATTTATTCCAGCTGAACGTCTTTTTCTGCTCATTCTTGATAATGCCTCACATCGCCCCTACCGCAGAAAAAAATATCGTTGGCATGGCATTCCAACCGAAATCATAACAGGACTAGGCAATCTTGGTTTTGGAAAAGCCCATAACCTTGTCCTTCGCCATAAAAATCTTGGAACGTTTCATCTTATTTTAAATCCCGATGTTTTGATTGAACAAAACGCTCTCAAAAATGGCCTTAAAGCATTTCAAAAATATCCGAATATGGGCCTTTGCGCCCCAGCAATTTTGACACAACAAGATCAGCAAACACATTTAGGACGTAATTATCCCGACCTCTTATCGCTTGCCCTAAGAGGTTTTGCGCCAAACTGGCTAAAATCTGTTTTTAAGCAACACCTTGCCTGCTATGAAATCCCTTACAAAAACGAAAAAAAAGAAATCTTGAAAAATATCCCTTGTCTTTCAGGTTCTTTTCTTCTCATGCGGCGTTCCATTTTTAAACAGCTCCAAGGCTTTGATTCTCGCTTTTTTCTTTATTTTGAGGATTTTGATTTTTCGTTCAGAGCGCTAAAAATAACAGACACAGCTATTCTTCCAAATATGCTTATTCGCCATTTTGGTGGTAATACGTCACGAAAAGGATTGAGACATATTCTGTTTTTTATAAAATCGGCCTTCCTTTTTTTTCAAAAGCATGGCTGGAAATGGCACTAAAACACTTTTTCTGTAAATCTTAAATGATAAAAAAATTCAGTAAATTCCAACTTTATTGGAAGCAAATTTTAGCCACCCTCCTGATTTTTCTAGCGCTCTTTTGTTGTGCCTATTTTACGCATGATTGGCTCGAAAAAGGAAAATTTCCACAAGGAGAAACAGTTCTTCTTGTCCTTGCGGCCTCTTTTATCAGTTGCTCTGCCACCGTTTTGCTCGGAATTGGCACAGGAAAAGCCACAAGACAGCAATTAGAAACACAAAATGCTATTCTTGAAGTACAGGCAACCATGCAGGCGATTGCCGAAGACCAAAAGAATGTCTCTCAAATCAATATGGCAACGCCACATTTCCGAAATTATTTGGATTCAACATCTCTTTTTGTCATGGAATGTTTTGAGACCTACCGTATGATTAAAAATTCAGAACGGCCTGATAGCAAGTTTCTGATTAATCTCATGACACAAAAATCAAAATTCAAAACCTCTGCAAAAATTATTGAGGGGCTCTTTTCCTATCAAGAGACAACTTATCTCGAAATCTCTCATGAAATTTGCCAAAGCATGGATTATCTCATCAACGAATTCGGAGAAGCCTTTCTCCCCGAAAAACTCCATCCAACACGAAAAAACTGCACCATTCACAACCTCTTTCAAGAAATGAAAAAACATACCAGCGTGATTGAGAACAATATTGATCAATTCACCACGCTCATGGGGCATTGGCTCGGCAGCAATTTTACAAAGCGGTAATCAAGACCAGAATTTTTTTAAATCTTCTACCTTATGAATAATAAAATCAGGATGCGAAGCTTCCAGCTTTTCTATCCCATGTGCGCCCCATGTCACAGCACAAGCTTTAAGCCCTGCGTTATGCGCCATATCAATATCGAACGTTGAATCTCCAAAAACTATTGCCTCTTTAAAAATCGTAGGATGCCTTTCTTGAATATCCCCATATTTTTCTAAAAGCAGCGCTTCTGCCTTCCGAACAGGTGCCGCATTCGGTTTATGTTCCTTTGTAAAATCTGCCCCAACAATCACATCAAACAGCTCCAAAAGCCCTAAAGTCTTTAAATTCCCTAAAGCTGCCGGCGTCTGTTTACTCGTAATAATTGTGAGATAATTTCCAGCCTCTTTGGCCTGCATCAAAGCCTCTTTAATTCCTGGAAAAGCCCTAATATTTTCTAAAGAATATTTTGGATATAAAGAACGATACGTTGTCAGAATTTCGGAAATTTCTTCCGTGGACAAAGCATGTCCAACCATCTCAAGACAGGCTCTTTCCAACGGAATCCCCATTAGGGAAGTAATCTTTTCCGCTGTTGGCACAGTCCGCCCCAAAGCTCTAAACGCAGCTTGCGTACTGGCAACAACACATTGCACTGTATCCCCAATCGTCCCATCAAAATCGAAATGCAAAAGCTTGACCATTCTTCTCTCCCACTTTCAAACCTCTCAAAAAATTAAGCTTTATATTCTCTCAATCTCATCCGCAACACGATTAGATTTTTCATCTGAATTGCTTCGGAGGCCTTCAATAATAGCGGATTTTGTTTCTGGTTTTGTGTTGTCTTCCATTTTGCAGATAAGGCGAATCTTTGTGATTGTGAGTTTTAATCCAACAATCCCTTTAAGCTTAAGTCTTACGTAATCTTCTGGCGCATCTGATACTTTCCAAGGATCAGGCCTTTTTGCCTCTGCCTTATCTGTGATTTTTGAGACAATTTCTAAAAGCGTTTCAGGGTCTTTTAAAAACTCAGCTTTCCCATAGACTTGGGCGTTTATATAATCCCATGTTGGAACGGCTTTATGTTCTATCTTCTTTCCAGGCATCCAGCTTGGCGTAATATACGCATCTACCCCATTAAAAATCACAAGACTTTCTTTTTGCGCTTCTAATTTCGTCTGCGGATTATAATGGCCTAAATGGGCATAAAGCGTTCCAAATTTACCCTCTTCCGACATGAAGTAAAAAGGCAGCGAACTTGCAAGAAGCCCGCCTTCTGTCTGGGTAATAAAATTCCCAAGTGGATTTTCTAAAATGAGAGATTGGAAACGACTCAAAGCCTCTTCATCAAAAATGGGAGAATAAGCCATAAAATTCCTCTCTTTAAGAATTAAGCTGGCACACGCTCAAGATACCAGCGAAAAATTGTCCTGCCTTTTTTAGCACCAAAAGCCCGCTGTTCTGGCTGATTGTAGGAAGCTGGGTGAACCACAATTTGTTTTGTCGACCTCGGACGAATTTTACCTAGATATAAATCATCTTCAAGGGATAGGTCTCCCCCTTCGCAAGCAAAACGCCACGTCATACCAGCCGTTCGAATAATAATTTCATCATCTTCCAACCCTGCATCAACATCCGGATGAAGGTGAAAACGCATCATCATCGGTGGCAAGTGACGACCATCCCAAAATTCTTCGCCTTTCAGCATTTCGCCGTCCTTTGAAAGTAAAATTTGACGTTCCCACGTTCCTCCCAGACTAATCCGGTAGAAATCATGAGAAAGAATAACCAGCTCCCCATTATCCTTTGTATAAGTATGACGTTGGACATAACGTGGCGAATAGATGAACTCCCGCTCTCTATCGTCTTTTTTAAACCAAAGACAGGATTTTTCATCTGGAATTAAAAGATTGTGGGTAGCGCCGTTACGAAAAATTTTCTGACGTTCAGGAAGCAGACCTGCACCCATATTTGAAAAAATGCGGTATTTCCCGTACGAAAACTCAAAAGATAAAATACCTGCATGGGTTTTGCTATAAGGCAACGTTTCCAATGGCCGGCCAGCATCAATGAGTACAAGCCCTTTTTTACACTGTATGCGAACAAAAGCGTCATACACTGTGGAAGCGGCAAACGTGACCGGAATTTTTAAACTATGCAAAAGATACTGAATGGAATCTGCATTTTCTTCGGACGATCCATTAAAGATGCCTAAGGCTCCATCACCATGAATCTGTACCGCAAGTGAGGTAACACATTTTGAAACAGCCATTCTAAATTGCAGTGGAAATTCAATATCTAACTGCAAATGAATTTGCCAGAGCCGATATAATAAGTAAACAAAGTCCAACTGTGCGCTGGGATTACGTTCAACAACCGTTCCGCCTGGTAAAAGCGCGTCTTCAAGCGCATCTGGAGAAAAACGGTTATATCTGCTCAGGAAACCGTCTTGACTTGGGAAAACCAAATAGGCTGCAAGCAAGCCTGCACAAGAAACAAGATTATAACTGCCACGATATTCTCCTGGCAAAAGCGCAGAAAGTAAACGCCCCTCCTGCCCTAAACGGTCCAGAACAGATTTAGAAGCCGCTTTTGGCGCTGTTCCCATAAAATAATCGTAATGCAGTACCCAAATTAAAAGACGTGAGCCGATCAAAACAGGCGCATCGTCAATAAAATCCTGTGGCGGACGCCAGCCCCATGCGACCATATAAGCACGCCCCAATAAGCGCGCAGCAGGACTCCCCTCAGCGCGCAAATCTGCAAGCCAACGAAAGGACTGAAAATGCGCCCGAACCGAAAAAGGTAATTTTCGATAGCCGTTAGGCAATCTATCAAGCTGTTCTGGCCTTAAAAGCGGAAAAAACGTGCCATCAAAATAAATTTCCCCTCGCAAAAGCGCCTGCCCACGCCAAGCAGATCCCGTACCAGAAATAAATTGAAAATCCGACGGCGGATTGCCTGGAATTGGAGGTGGCTGCATTAGCTTATTTTTAATTGAGCGCCAAAAGCTTCTCAGACCCATCTTTACGCTATCCCCATTCAGCCAGCCGAAACCAAAATCCTTAAATTTCTCCCGTGGGAGAATTATAGGTAAAATTAAAGAAAAAGAAAGTAATCAAGACTAGAATATTCGGGATTGAAGACATCTTATAAAGATTATTTTTTTGCTTTAAAAAATTTTCTAAAAGATAGGCATCTTTTTGGAAGAAGCTTATAATCATGGATGCAATCTTATGATTGTTTTGAAAGTCTTTTAAATGGAGAAACACAATGCCTGTCGTAAATGTAAGACTTGCTAACGGATCAGCCTCCTCTCAACAAAAGAAAGAGGTCGTTGAAGGCGTCAAAGACGTTCTTCATAAAGTTCTCAACAAAGATAAAAACTGGATTCATGTCGAAGTCACAGAAGAACCACTCGGCGATTTAATTGAGATTATTCAAAACGCTCGAAAATAATCGATCTTCCAATTACAATCTTTAACATGACAGACCTCTGCGCCTTTGATTCAAAATCAAATATTGTGGGGGTCTTTCTTATTTCAACAAGAAAGGCGATGCGCTAAAACACCGTTACAAAAATCTTTGCAAAACGTCTTTTTGGAATTTTATGGATCTGACTTTTCTACAAATCGTTGAGATTATTGCTGCCCTTACAGCCGCAATAGGCGCAACGCTTATTATGTTTCCCCGCCGTTCTGGATGGGCGTTTTTGCTTGTCAGTGGCCTGCTTTATATTCTTCTCTTTGCTTATAATAAACTCTATGCGACCCTTCTTTTACAAATGGGTTTTGCAAGTCTGAGTTTTTATGGACTTATAAACTGGTCAAAAAATGTTGAAAAAGCAGTAAATTTCTGCCCAGTCATTCCCTCTTTTAAAATCGTTTTGAGAGATCTCCTCTTCGCTGCTGTTGGGAGCTTCTTTTGGGCTGAAATCTTAGCGCATTTCACAGACGACCCTCATCCTTATATCGATGGCTTACTCAGTATTTATGCAATGCTGGCGCAATATTGGATGTCACGCGCCTTCTTCTGCCATTGGATTTTATGGCTCTTTGCCGATAGCGCTTATGCAAGCTTTCTTTTCTTTTGCCATCTGCCCCTGAGTGCGCTTCTCTACGCATATCTTGCACTACTTTCTATTGTCGGCCTCATTCACTGGAATAATCTACGCAAAAAAAATAGGGTTTAAAAAACCCTATTCATTAAATTAAAAAATTTCTTCCATTTCCTCTGGACTGAGACGCTGCACATTCGTGATCTTTCCTTGTCCATCATAATAGAAAATGGCAGCGCCTTTTTGTTGCGCATAGCCTAAAGAGTGATGATCCTTATCTTGAAAAAGAACCCTCCGATGTTCTGGCTGACGAACCAAAATCGCCCCTCTCGGAATATAACGGAACAAACGCAAATCATAGTCACTTTTCGTCACGACAGAATTTTCAAACTGCTCCTGCAAACTTGGTGCAGGCGGAATATCAGGAACGCCATTTGGCATTGGCTGAGGTGTCTGGCCTCCCCCCATGCCTCCTCCTCCCATGCCGCCCATTTGGGCATAGGCATTTCCAGCTGTGAAAGCGATTGGAACGACAATGAGAAAAAAACTGGCATATTTTTGAATTTTCTTTAACATCATTTCCACCTCTCCTGATTTAAAATCCTTTTCCATAACCATTTCCTTCCCACCAACCTCTGAGCCATGTTGGGCGCTTCTGCCTTGGGAATTCAGCTCTCGTCGCATCTTTTTTCTCTACAGGCGCATCCAGCGTACCATTTTTACGCCAACCGCCCCCAAGAACACGGTAAACCGTCACAAGATTCTGGAAGCGCGCAGCCTCAACTTGAATTAAGTTTTGTTGCGCACTGTAAAAACTACGCTGCTGTTCAAGAACGATCTGATAGTTCTCAATTCCTTCCTGATATTTCATCCATGCAAGCGAGTAGCTTCGCCCTGTTGAATCCACAAGAAGCTGCGTATGTTTTTCTTGCTTAGCGTAGGTATCTCTGGCCGTGAGCGCATCTGAAACCTCGTGAATCGCTTCCAAAGCTGTTTTTTGATAAAAGGCAGCTGCCTGCTTTGCTTGAGATTCCGCAGACTTCAAATTCCCTGTATTTACCCCCCATGTCAAAACAGGAATGGTCATTTGCGGATTAATCGTAAAGGTTTCTGCGAACTTACTGAAAAGATGGTTAAATTGAAGAGCATTGTTCCCCTCTGTTGCACTTAAAGTAAATTTCGGGAAAAATGCTGCTCTGGCCGATCCGATTTCCGCATTTGTCTGACGTAATTTATGTTCTGCTGAGCGAATATCTGGCCGCTGATTCAAAAGTTGTGATGGAAGCCCTGCTGGCAAATCCCTTAAAACCGTTTGCTCTCCAAGTGGCTTTGGAGGCGGTAAAAATTCAGGCATTTTACCCCCAACAAGCTCTGTCAGCATATGTTCATCTTGCGCCATGAGACGAGAGGCTTGTTCCACCTGTGTTGCCGACTGTTCGACCTGCGTTTTTGCATCCGCCACCGTCAAACCGTCTGCTTGTCCCATATTGAAGGTCATTTGAATTAAATCAAGCGTATGTTTCTGAGACAAATATGTTTCACACGCAAGAATCAGCAAATCTCTATCTTCTAACCAACGGATATACGTTCCGGCCACTTCAGAAAGAATTGTCAGCCAAAGGCTACGTAAATTCTCACTGTTTTGAAGCGCCAGCTCCTTCTGTGCCTTAGAAAGGTTGGCAATTCTTCCCCAGAAATCAATCTCATAAGATGCAAAACCAATGCCCTCACTATAATATTGGAAGAAAGGATTAGCACGGCCACTTCCTGGCGCAAAAGAATACCCAGCAGCATCAGATGGATCCATAAACTCGGCATTCTCTGTAATACCAATCTGAGGTAAGAGCATTCCTCTCTGCGCCATATATTGACCTCTTGCCTGCAATATCTCTTCGAATTGTCCAGCTAAATCACGGTTATATTCAAGTGCATTTTGAATCAACATCTTAAGACGGGGATCAGTGAAGAAATCCTCCCATCCCAAATCCAAAATATTTTCAGAAGCCAATTTATCATCTGTTTTGCCACCAGCATCATCTGGATAAGTCCGTGGCGTATTGATATGCGGACGCTTCGTAATTGGGGCGAAATTGCACCCGGCAAAAAACAATCCCAAAAAACCTGCAAGAATGAGTCTAAACCGCTTCATAATTTCTTCTCAGGAATTGGTTTCACCTTAAAGAAGCGTAAAACCTCAACAAAGAACAACGGTACAAAATAAACTGCAAAGATTGTAGCAGAAAACATCCCTCCCACAACGCAAGTACCAATCACCCGACGTGCTGCCGATCCTGCCCCTGTTGCAATAGCCAACGGGATCACACCACATAAAAAGGCAATTGAAGTCATTAAAATCGGACGTAAACGCAACTGAGAGGCTTTTAAAGCGGATTCTGCAAGAGACGCACCCTGATTGTAATATTCATATGCAAATTCGATAATCAAAATAGCATTCTTAATCGAAAGGGCGACCGTGGTCAAAACCCCAATTTGGAAATAAATATCATTAGCATATCCACGTCCGAGTGTGAAAAGAACCGCTCCCAAAACCCCCAATGGCAGCACCAGAATAACAGCTGTCGGTACAGTCCAACTCTCATAAAGTCCAGCAAGACAGAGAAAAATGATAATAAAAGCTAAAGCATAAAGGGGCATCGTAGAGCCCCCTGCGGAAACCTGCTCATAAGAAAGATTAACCCAAGCATAGCCAAGCCCACCTCCTGGTGTTTCTTTCACCAGCTTAACCATCTCATCCATAGCTTGCCCTGAACTGACACCAGGCGCTGCTTCACCGTTAATTTCAAACGAAGGACGTCCATTATAGTTTTCAAGTTTCTGTGCCCCTGTAATCCAATGCCCAGAAATAAAAGCATTGATTGGCACCATCGTTCCAACGTTATTACGGATATACCAGCGCTTTAAATCCTTTTCACTCATACGAGCAGACGGCTCTGCCTGAATATAAACCTGCTTCACACGGTTATTACGCATGAACTGATTCACATAAATAGACCCTAAAGCACCAGAAATTGTATCATTGATATCCTCATTGGAAACACCCATTGCATTTGCCTTGCCGCGATCAACATCTAGCACATATTGCGCAGCATCCTCCATGCCATTAGGGCGTACCGCCGTCAAAAGAGGATCTTTGGAAGCCCGAAGAAGGACACTGTCACGTCGGCTCAAAAACTCCTCTCGACTCAAACCGCCCTCATTGACTAAATCAAGGTCAAAGCCTGTTGCATTTCCAAGCTCTTTCACAGGAGGCGGACTAAAAGCAAAAACACGCGCTCTTGGATCATCCCAGAAATGCTCCATAATAGCTGTCCCAATGGCCTGAGCGGAATGTTCTGCTCCGATCCTATCTTCCCAGCCTTCTAAATTGATAAAAAAAGCACCGTTATTTTGGCCTTGTCCTGCAAAACTATAACCATTCATAGCAAAAATAGCTTTAATATCCTTAGGATAGGTTTTTAAAATCCAATCCGTGACATCCCTTGTAACCTCTGCCACTTTGTTTTGTGTCCCATTCGCACGAAGCTGAATCATCCCAAAAACTTGCCCTTGATCTTCATCTGGAAGGAAGCCCGTTGGAAGCTTACAAAAAAGGAAAATGGCGGCAATAGCTAAGACAAGAAACCCTAAAAAAGATGCTTTCCAATGATGGAGGACTGTTTTAACACCTGAAATATAGACTTCTGTTAAATTGTCAAAAAAGCGGTTAAAAGCATCTCCTGCACGACCTACAATGCCAAAAATCTTTCCAAATAATCCCCTCCCTTCAACTCTTCCATGCGCATGCGGTTTCAAAAGTGTCGCACACATCGCAGGCGTTAAAATAATTGCAACCCCCAATGAAAGCCACATTGCCACAACGATGGTAATAGAAAACTGACGATAAATAATCCCGACTGATCCACCAAAAAATGCCATCGGTAGGAAAACAGCCGTCAAAACCATCACAATCCCAAACAGGGCACCACTAATTTCTACCATGGATTCTCGGGTCGCTTCTCTTGGCAACAAATGTTCTTCTGACATAACGCGCTCAACGTTTTCCACCACGACAATCGCATCGTCCACCAACAGTCCCACGGCCAGAACGAGCGCAAGCATTGTCAAAGTATTCATCGTATAGCCCAATGTAGAAAGAACGCCAAAAGTCCCTAATAACACCACTGGGATAGCTAGGGTTGGAATGATTGTTGCCCGTATGTTCTGCAAAAAAATCATCATCACAAGAACCACCAAAATAATAGCGATAATCAGTGTTTCAACGACTTCTTCAATAGAATGCACAATGAAAGGCTTCGTATCCATTGGAATATTATAGGTAAGCCCTGGTGGAAAAAACTCAGCAAGCTCATGGAGTTTTTCCAAAACAGCATTTTCTGTTTCAAGCTGATTAGCCCCAGGTGCAAGCTTAAGCCCTAAACCAGATGCTGGATAGTTATTTTCAGAAGCGGAAATATTAAAACTCTGTGGCCCCAGCTCAACTTTTGCAATATCGCCAAGTGTGACGCGGCTGTTCCCCACATTGGTCTTAATCATAATTTTTTTAAATTCTTCAACACTCGTCAAACGGCGCGGCCCAATGATTGTTGCATCCAGCTTCACATCTTTTGTCGCGGGGAGCCCCCCCAGTTCCCCCGCAGGCAACTGAATATTCTGCTGTTTTAAAGCATTTTCAACATCCGAAATATTCAATTCATAGTTATAGAGCTTATCTGGATCAATCCAGATACGCATCGCATATTCAGAACCAAAAACCGTATGGTCTCCAACCCCATCAACACGCGAAATAGGGTCTTGAATATTTGAAGAAACATAATCCGCAATATCTGCATTCGTCATACTCCCATCTTTACAAACGAAAGAAATAACCATCATGAAACTAGCCTGTTCTTTCAAAACACTAATTCCTTGAGAAACAATTTCCTGAGGCAATTGCGGTTGAACCACCTGCAACCTGTTCTGCGTCTGAACCTGCGCAATATCAGGATCTGTTCCCTGCGCAAAGGTCAGATCAATCATCATGGTTCCATTACCATAAGAGGTCGAGGTGATGTACTCTAAATGATCCAGCCCAAACATTTGCTGAAGGATTGGCTGAACACCTGTATTATTCACCGTTTCAGCAGAAGCGCCCGGATCGGTCACTGTAATATTCACAGAAGGCGCTGCAATATTCGGATATTGCGAAATCGGCATTCTATACAAAGAGACTGCACCAATCAGCATCACAACGATACCGATTACCCAAGCAAGAATAGGCCTGTCAATGAAAAAACGAGAAATTGAAGCCATTAACTCTTGACCTCTTTCTTCGCCTCTTTTTCTTGTGGTTTACTTTCTACTTTTTTAGTGGCTTCGACAGAAGATTTCTCAGAATCTGCCTCTGCGACATCATCTTTTTTGGAATCTTCTGGTAAAATAGGGGTAATTGGATCGCCAGGATGGACTTTAACCAGCCCAGAGACAATTAAACGATCACCATCTGCCAAGCCAGATTTAGCAACAAAAGAACTCCCGACTGCCAACCCTAATGTAACCGGCTGAATTTTTACATGATTGTCTTTTGTGGCGAGCATCACATACGGAGATCCATTTGGGAAACGCTGAACCGCATTTTCTGGCACAAGCAAAGCATGGGGATCCGCCCCTTCCCGGATATGCGCCTGCGCAAACATTCCTGGCAAAAGCAGATGATCTGGATTTGGAAAAACGGCACGCATCACCAAAGTTCCTGTTGAAGTATCAACTGTCACTTCAGAAAGTTCTAAGCGCCCTTCGTAAGTATAATCCGAACTATCTGAAAGCTCCAAACGCACAGAAGCAGCATTTTCTCCAGCGGCTTTAATACGTCCCTCAGAAATTTCCCTCCGGAAACGCAACAACTCTTCAGCCGCCAAATTCACATCAACATAAATTGGATCTAAGCGCGTAACAATCGCAATATCATCAGCCTGATTCGCTGTTACCAACGTCCCCGGCGTATAAATCATACGACCAATACGGCCAGAAATCGGCGAACGCACTGTTGAGTAGTCAAGATTCACCTCTGCAGCGTGAACAGCCCCCTCTGTCTGCAAAAGCGTTCCACGAGTCTGCTCTTCATCTGCGACCGCATTATCGTAAGCCTGATCACTCACAGCATGCGCTTGATGGAGTGGTCCATAGCGTTTTAACTGGACCTCAGCTCTCAAATGATTTGCTTTTGCCTGCATCCAAGCTCCTCGAGCTTGATCAACGGCCGCCTGATAAGGCGCAGGATAAATTCTATAAAGGATCTGTCCTTTTTCAACATCAGCACCCTGATGAAAATCTCTTGAAACAATCACACCACTGACTTGAGGACGAATATGCGCCTGCTCAATCGCATTAATACGTCCAGGCAATACCGTTTCCAGCGCTGCATTTTGATAATGTAGCTCAAGGACATTAACAGCCTGAGGTGGCAAAGTAATCTGTTGTACTGGTTGAAAAATATGCTTAAGAGAGGGGAAACAATAATAGAAAAAGACAACGCCTATAAGCAAGGCTGCTAAAGCGAAAATTCTAAATTTTTTACCCTTCTGCTGACCCGGTAAAAACATCTTTAAAAACGCCATCTCTAACTATCGCTGCCTTTAAAAAATTCTAAAAATGTGTGAGTTCTCTCTTTATAAAGCAAAAGTAAGATGGGAACCAAACGGTTTCTTTTAGACGAGGTGTATTTCGTGAAGAAAGGAGGGAGTACAAAACGTAAAAAAGGGGTTGATACGTCCAGCAAACTTTCTCAATTATGTAAATTTAAAAAAGGAACGTGATATTTATTAAAGTCTAAAAATCTAGACTTTCTTTAATTCTATTTTCTTGATTTCAATCAATAATATCGGAGCATAAATATAAAAATAAATGAAAGATTTACTAAAGCAGGCCTGTACATTTTCCTTCTTAGGAAGAAGCGTACGAAGCAAAAGAGACAGGCTTAATCTATATTTCCATTTTAAAATAAGCTAAAATCCCCAAAATTGAATTTATCTTGACCGTATGCTTTATTAAATTTTCTATAAATATTACGAACTAACCTGCATTTTTCTCCGGCATCGGCAATATTCTCTCAACCTGAAAGGAAAGTATTTTCAGCTTAATGACCGATAGTGCCGATAAAAAGAAAAAGAATTTAAAAGCTCAAAAAAAGCTCGTGGACAAAACAGTCTCTGCTGACCCAACTTCTCCTGAAAATCTTCCTTTGCACGATGAAGGCTATAACAAATCCCTTTCCGAACGCCACATGAATATGATGGCGATTGGTGGGGCGATCGGAACGGGTCTTTTTATGGGTGCGGGCATTCGATTGAATCAGGTTGGCCCCTCTCTCGTTCTGATTTATGCGCTTTGCGGTCTCTGCTCCTTTATGATTCTACGCGCCGTTGGCCAATTGGTAATGTATCGCCCAAGTTCTGGAAGTTTCGTCACCTATGCAAGAGAATTTTTAGGGGAAGGTGCGGCCTATACAGCGGGTTGGTTCTTCTGTTTGAACTGGGCTCTGACGGGTATCGCAGATATTAGCGCCGTTGCACTGTTTGTTCATTACTGGGCAAGTTTTCAATTTATTCCACAATGGACAATTGCTCTCGCAGCACTCTGTATTGTCATGGCATCCAATCTTGTTGGTGTCCGCTATTTTGGTGAAATGGAATTTTGGCTTTCCCTTCTTAAAGTAGTTTCCATTGTCATATTCCTTGTCGTTGGCATTGGCGTTCTCTGTTTTGGAATACATCTTCATCCGCAAATTACAGGCCATACAGAAAATATAGTTCCCGGCTTAGAGATGATTTCTCAAAATGGCGGTCTAGCCCCGCATGGTTTCCTTCCTGCCATTTTACTCGTTCAAGGTGTTATTTTTGCCTATGCGGCAACAGAATTGATTGGGGTCACTGCTGGAGAATGTGAAGATCCTCGAAGGGTCGTCCCAAAGGCCGTAAATAGCATCATTTGGCGCATTACTATTTTCTATGTTGGCTCTATTGCCCTTCTTTCTCTGCTTCTCCCTTGGAGTGCTTACAAAGCAGGAGAAAGTCCTTTCGTCACCTTTTTCTCTGCTTTAGGGATTGAGGGGACAGCTTCGATTATGAATCTGGTTGTCATCACAGCAGCGCTCTCCTCTCTCAACTCCGGTCTATATTCAACAGGACGCGTGCTGCGTGCTCTTTCCCTCTCGGGGTCTGCTCCCAAAATCCTCAGCCGACTTAGCAAACAAAAAGTTCCTTACGTTGGTATTTTAGCGACAATTTGTGTCTATATTATTGGCGTTGGCTTAAATTTTTGGATCCCATCAGAAGTATTTGAGTTAGCTCTTGGGGTCGCCTCAATTGGTTTTTTAGGCGTTTGGGCAACAATTTTGCTTTGCCAACTCCGCCTCTTTCAAGAAATTAAAGAAGGGCGTATTGAACCAACGGGTTTTCCTATGCCGTTTGCACCTTATAGCGGCTGGATTGCGTTAGCGTTTCTTGCAAGTATCCTGATCATGATGGCATTCAACTATCCATCTGGCACCTTCAGCATGGCATGTTTGCCCGTTTTTGCTTTCCTTTTATTTATCGGTTGGCAATTTGCACAAAAAAGTAGAAAAAAGAGAAATTTGGATTAGCTCTCTAATCCTTAAAAAGACGATTAAAAAGGTAGAAAGAAATCATATGACTGCAACAAAAAAAGGCTATAGGAAAGACCTTTCTGAGCGCCATATTCGTATGATTGCCCTGGGTGGAACCATTGGAACAGGGCTTTTCTTAGGCGCGGGATTGCGCTTACAAATGGCGGGTCCCTCTCTCGTTTTTGCCTATGCGCTTTGTGGCCTTTGCGTCTTTATGATTCTTCGGGCACTCGGAGAACTTGTGGTGTACCGGCCTGCCAGTGGCAGCTTTGTCTCTTATGCGCAAGAGTTTTTAGGATCTGGCGCTGCTTATGCGATGGGCTGGTTTTATGCGTTAAACCTCCTTTTAACAGGTATTGTGGATATCACCGCCGTTGCCGTTTTTCTGCATTATTGGCCGCTTTTTCAAGATGTTCCTCAATGGGTCATTGCGCTTTGCGCTCTCTGCCTTGTCGGTGGTTTAAATCTTATCGGCGTTAAGTATTTCGGTGAGGTCGAGTTCTGGCTTGCCCTGATTAAGGTTGGCAGCCTTTCCCTCTTTCTGGCGATTGGCGGCATTGTCCTAGCGCATGCTTTTTTCTATTCCCACCAATCTGTTGGATTACCTATGATTACCGCCAATGGCGGTTTCTTCCCTAGAGGCTGGGGGGCTCCTCTTTTTCTCTTACAAGGAGTTATTTTTGCTTATGCCTCCAGCGAATTTATCGGGATTGCGGCCAGTGAATGTGCAAACCCCCGTGACGTTGTGCCAAAAGCCATCAATGGCGTTATTTGGCGCATTTTATTCTTTTATGTCGGTTCGATTGCGCTATTAGCCCTCTTGCTTCCATTCAATCAATATATGGCTTCAGAGAGCCCCTTTGTAACGTTCTTCAAAACGCTCGGGGTTCCAATGATTGCCGATATCATGAATATCGTTGTCTTAATGGCCGCTTTTTCGAGCTTGAATTCATGCCTTTACTCCACAAGCCGTGTTCTGCGAGCCTTAGCGGAAACAGGCGCTGCGCCAAAATCTTTTCTTCAGCTCAGTCCAAAATCCCGCATTCCCTTTATCGCCATTGCTGTCACCCTCTTTGTCTATTTAATTGGCGTTATTTTAAACTATCTCATTCCAAATTATGTGTTTGAATTAGCTCTCGGTGTTGCTGCCATTGGTGTAATTGGCGCTTGGGCAACCATTCTACTTTGCAATATTAGCCTTCACCGCTCGATTGTTTCTGGCAAGATATCAAAAACAGATTATCCTATGCCGGGTTCTCCTGTAACGAACTGGCTAACACTCGGCTTCCTAGGCCTTATCCTCATCAGCATTGGTTTTGACTATCCCAATGGAACGATGACCCTCTCAGCGCTTCCTTTCTTAGGAATAGCCCTCTGGCTCAGCTGGCGTGTGATTGTCAAACATAAAGAAAAAACCGCCTCATCGTCATGAAGCGGTTTCTAAAAGTTTCTGCAAGAAAACCTAAACGGTATTAAACTTTCTGATCATCTTCGTTACCATTCTCGTTCTCTTCATGATGTTCTGTTTCCAGTTCTTCAGAAGATTTTTGCTTATGATTCCAAGCCGCTTTTGGACGTCTTTGATGTAAAAGACTTGTACCCGTTGCCGCATAAAAAATACGCTCCGCAATATTGCTGGCATGATCACCAATACGCTCTAGATTTTTCGCAATAAAAAGCAATTCTGTGCACGGACGAATATTCCGAGGTTCTTCGATCATATACGTCACGAGCTCACGGAAAAAAGTCGTATAAGATTCATCTACAGCATCATCCGCATGCCATAATGCAAGCGCCTCATTAGTGTCTTGTGTTTTCATTGCATGAATCATCATCCGAAGATTTTCTTGAACCAAACTCCCCATAGAACGCAAACCTGACAGAGAAATTTTTCCTTTTGTTTCTCCAACAGATCTCGAACGGCGTGCAATGGAAGCTGCGTAATCCCCCATTCTCTCTAAACCGTCCGTAATTTTTAAAGCCGCAATCGTTTCACGCAAATCAGCACCAAAAGGACTTCGTAAAGCCAACAAACGAATAGCGAGGCTTTCGACCTCACGCTCCATTTCATCGACATCGCGATCCATTGCGGTGGCCTCATTCGCTGCCTCGTTATCGCCATCTAAAATAGCCCGCATTGCAAGATCAAACTGCTGATCGACCTGTTTGCCCATATCTGCCATCAAGGTGCGGAGGTAATCTAATTCTTGCTGATAACTTTTGACGATATGTGCACGTCCACCATTATTCATTTTCTTTTCCTCCTATTTCCTTGAATACTTCAAGAAGTCTAAAGCAAAATAGCCTTTAACCAAAGCGTCCTGTAATATAATCTTGCGTTTGCTGTTGGGAAGGGTTTGTAAAAATTTTATCTGCCCGATCTACCTCTATTAAGCGCCCCATATAGAAAAAAGCCACACGATCTGCACAACGGGCCGCCTGCTGCATATTGTGCGTCACAATCGCAATCGTAAAATCACTTTTCAATTCATCAATCAGCTCCTCGATACGGGCCGTTGAAATGGGATCAAGTGCCGATGTTGGCTCGTCTAGCAATAAAACCTCAGAACGTGTTGCAATAGAGCGTGCAATACATAAGCGCTGTTGCTGTCCGCCTGACATGCCTGTCGCAGGGGCTGTCAGTCGATCCTGAACCTCCGACCAAAGCGCCACGCGTTCAAGTGCATCCTTCACCCGTGCCTCTAACGCTGATTTTGAAAGCTTTTCATGCAAACGCACACCAAAGGCGACATTATCAAAAATGGACATTGGAAATGGCGTTGGTTTTTGAAACACCATCCCAATGCGGCTCCTTAGAACATCGACATCCATATCACGGTCTAGGATATTGCGGCCATCAAAAATAATCTCACCCGTTGCTCTCTGCTCCGGATATAGATCATAAATACGGTTAAACGTTCTTAAAAAAGTGGATTTTCCGCATCCACTCGGACCAATCAGTGCCGTAACAGACCTTTTCGGAAACGCCATGGAAATTCCATGTAGCGCCTGATTTTCACCATAATAAAAATTAAGATCTTTGACTTTTACAGCTGGTTCCGACATCCGCTATTTCCTTCCTTGAAGCCCAAAAAGCCCCCGAACCATTAAATTAATCCCTAAAACCCCTAAGGTCACTAAAAGCGCTCCTGTCCATGCCAAAGCCACCCAATCTGTATAAGAAGAGCCAGCATATTGATAGATCGCCACAGGCAAGCTTGCCATTGGCTTATTAAGATCCAGAGACCAGTTTGGATTTCCCATTGAGGTAAAGAGTAAAGGTGCTGTTTCGCCCCCCATTCTTGCCAAGGCCAAAAGCATGCCTGTCAAAATACCGCCTAAGGCAGCTCTGACCCAAATGCCCCAAATGACTTTCCACCTTGGCGCCCCCAGCGCATAAGCTGCCTCACGCATCCCAGCAGGCACTAACGCAAGCATATCCTCTGTGGACCGTATCACCAGCGGAATGCTTAAAATGGCCAAAGCAACAGCTCCTGCAAAAGCAGAAAAATGTGCAAAAGGCGCAACCAAAAGTTGATAAATAAATAATCCAGCCAAAATGGAAGGCACAGACATCAGCATATCAGAGACAAAACGAACCGAAGTTGCAAAATGATTCTGAGCCCCCCCATAAGCAGCAAGATAAATCCCGCAAAACAGTCCTAAAGGCCCTGCCATTAACATCGCGAGCCCCGTTTGAATAATACTGCCAATAACAGCATTCCCAAGACCGCCATCACTGCCCGGTGCGCCCTGAGCATGTGTAAAGGTAACCCATTTTAAACCAGGCAACCCTTCCGAAAACAAACTCCAAAAAATAGAAAGGACACAAGCAAGTAGCAAAAGTCCCATTGTGTAAGCGAAAACTGTTGCCAAACGGTCTTTCCAACGACGGTGGGAAGCCCGCCTTCCGCCTTCCCAACTGGGCGATAATTTTGCAACGTTTTTATGACCCATTTCTTATTTTTTCCTATGACAAAAACGGGAAAATAGTAGGGTTACAGCAGACAATGCCAACAAAATAAATCCTAGAGCCATTAACGCTGAAAGACGAACCGATCCTGAGGGGCTTTCTGGAAACTGCAACGCAATCAAAGACGCAACTGTGCTTCGAGGGGCAAATAAAGACCAGCCCATAGAAACCACATCTCCAATGACAAATGTAACCGCCATCGTTTCGCCCAGCGCACGCCCAATCCCTAGCATTGTTGCACTAATCATGCCGTTTCTTGCCCAGGGAACAACCACCTTAATCATAACTTCCCAACGCCCTGCGCCTAGACCATAGGCACTTTCCTTCAACATTGGCGGAACGGCACGCATTAAATCCACCATCACAGCGGTCATAAAGGGCGCAATCATGATTGCTAGAACGATCCCTGCCGTCATCAGCCCTGTTCCAAAGGGAGCACCCGCAAAAAGCGGATAAAGAACAGAAGAGAGAATGGGAATTTTTTGAATAAAATAGGTAATATAAGGCTGGATGTAGGCCATAAAAGGCACAATGGTAAAAAAGCCCCACATCCCAAAAATAATTGAAGGTACTCCCGCCAAAATCTGAATCATCGCCGCAACAGGACGCGACCATTTTTTAGGTAAAATTGAAACAATCCAAAAAGAAGCCCCGAAAGAAAGTGGCAGTGCCAAACAAATCGCAATAAAACTGCTAACGACACTCCCGAGCAAAGGCGCAAGAGCACCATATTGCTGTGTGACAGGATTCCAAACATTATGAAATAGAAACCCAGAGCCGAAATCAGCAAAAGCCTGCCGCCCACCGTTTCCGATAAGAAAGACCAATGCGCCTAAAGCAAGCAAAGTGATCATTGCAGAAGAGACGAAAAGAAGATGAAAAAAACTATCTAAATATTTTCGCTTTTTCTGGTGGGATATTTTTTTACTCATCCCAGAAGAAACACTCTAAAAAAGAAAATTTCCTCAAAAGGGGCTGCGTGTTTCAACGTCTGCCTCATAAGCTCAATCAAGAGAGAATAATGTCAAAAAAAGCGACCTGTTTTATTTTCAAGACGCTTCCTTCCCCTTCCCTTTACCTCTCCTTTCTCAAGAATGCAAATCTCTATGTTTAAATGCGCCTATTATATTGTATAAAAGAGACATTCTTTTCAGGGGGATATTGTGCGCTCACCTTCAACTTTTTCAACTTTGTTTTCTGGACAAATTACTTACCTCTCTCACGGTTTCCTCAAGGGATGGGCTCTTTCGAATCAGGCTTTGAGAGAACGAACACGACAAGATATTTGGCTTCATGTGTTAGTCGATGGGCAAGAAATTGAACGTATTCCCTGTAATCTTTTGCGCCCAGAAGAAGCCGCTCACTATCATCTACCAAGCCCCTATATCGGTTTTGAATGGAAAATTCCCGACGCCTTTTACGATGGCCAGAAAAGAGCGATTTCGCTCCGCTTTCCTGACCGGTCTATTCTCCCCTTTCCTGCACATTTTCTTAATAATCAACCCTCTAATGATGATCTCTCGGAAGAGTGGATTTTTGAAGGCCGTGAAGAAATCGAAACCCGTTCTTACTTTGAAGGGCTTCAAGATGGGCAATTAAAAGGATGGATTGCCCAGCGCAAAGGACTCAACTCTCCTTGGAAAGGTGAAGTTACCCTTGATCTCACCGTTGATGGACGCCCCCTAACACGCTTAAAAGCCAATCAACAACGAGCAGATGTCGCCCATAGCTTAGAAAAAGATAATTTTTCTAAAATAAAACCCGCTTCTGCTTGTGGCTTTAGCTATTCTTTGCCTCATACACTTCGTGACGGCGCCTATCACGAATTTAAGGTGACAATCGTTCCAGAAAATATAGAAATCTCTGGCAGTCCCATCCGCACAAAATATCTTGAAGACAGTATGGGAGCACGGATTGCCCATCTCAACAATATGATTGATGCCCTTCAGAATCAGCTCACACACCTAAGACGAGAAGCCCTTTCTCTCATGCCGCAGAGCTATAAATTCTCTATTGATGATTATAACCGCTGGTACGAATCCTATCGAAAAACCCTTACGGCAAAGACAAAGCGCCAGCGGCAACTTAACCCTCTCCAGGAGACGCCGTTGCTTTCGATTATCTGCCCTGTTTTCCACCCTGAACCTCAACATTTTTCAGAAGCTATCCAATCTATCGAGCAGCAAACTTATGCAAACTGGAATCTTCTGCTTGTTCTTGATGGCCCTCAAAAGAAAAAAATTGAAACAATTGCTCAAAAAGCTTCACAAAATGATTCAAGAATTTCTCTCCTCTCTCTTGCGAAGCAGCAAGGCATCTCTAAGGCCACAAATAGAGCCTTAAAACAGGCAAAAGGTGAATATATTCTTTTCCTCGACCACGATGATTTATTTGATCCAAATGCCCTAGAAATCATGGTACGAGCCGCTTTAGAAACGAAAGCTGACATTCTCTATTCAGATGAAGACAAACTTAGCCCCGAAGGCATTTTTAACGCTCCCCATCTTAAACCTGATTTTAATTACCGTTATCTTTTAGGCTGCAATTATATTTGCCACCTATCAATGTATAGGCGTTCCCTCTTAGAGCAAGTTGGCGCTTTAAAGAAAGAATATGATGGTGCACAAGACCATGATTTGCTTCTAAGAGCCTATGAAATTTCTCCAAATGGTTTTCACCATGTGCCTGAAATTCTCTATCATTGGCGACAGACCCCTAAATCGACAGCACTCTCTTCAGAAAATAAGACCTATGCAAAAAATAGTGGCGCTAAAGCTGTTCAGCATCATTTAATCCGTCAAAAATATAAAGCAAAAGTGAAGCCAATTGCCAATATAACCCTCTATCAAACAGAATGGGTTTTGCCTCAAAAACGGCCTTCTGTAACCGTCATTATTCCTTTCAGAGACCAAAGTCTCATGACAAAGACCTGTGTCGATTCTTTTTTAAAAACACAAACATACACAAATTTTTCAATTTTACTCGTCGATAACTGGTCCATTGAAGACGAAACAAAGCAATTTCTGAAGGAGATTTCTAAACATAAAAAAGTATCTGTTTTACGCATTGAGGAAGATTTTAATTTTGCACGCTTAAACAACCTCGCTGCGGAAAAGGCATCGGGAGAATATCTCCTATTTCTCAATAACGATGTCGAAGTCATGCAAAAAGATTTTCTCCTGCGCATGATGGGTGAAATGCTTAACCTGCCAAAAGCAGGCGCTGTCGGTGCCCGCCTACTCTACCCCTCAAAAGCATTGCAGCATGGTGGCGTTGCTGTCTCACCCAAAGCAATTGCCATTCACATGCATCGTGGACGGGATGAAAACGATCTTGGCTATATGGGGCGCGCACGTTTAAATCAAGAGGTCTCTGCCGTTACAGGGGCGGCCTTGCTCACGTCTAAAGCCCTTTTTCTAGAGATTGGAGAGTTTAATGAAAAAGACTTTCCTATTGCCTATAACGATGTTGATTTCTGTTTGAGGCTTCGCCAAAAAGGGTATAAAATTTACTACTGCGGAGATACTGTCGCCATACACCATGAGAGCCTAAGCCGTGGCAGCGATGAAATCGCGCATAATGAAAGACGTCTCTTTGAGGAAACTCAAAATCTTTTAGCACGTTGGCAAGACGTTCCTTTCTTTCAAAAAGACCCTTTCTATCCTCAAAATTTTCTTTTAGAAGGAGAAACTTTTCACCAGCTTGCCTCCCCCCTTTCTTCCTCCGACAATCTGTAAAATGCAAAGTCTCTCATTATGAATATTATTCTCCATCAGCTTTTAAAACATATTGTGCACTATGGCAGTTTAGATCTGACCTATAGCGACGGTGTCAAAAAACATTATCAAGGGAAATATCCGGGTATTCATGCTGGGCTTCGGCTTCTGACACCTTCTGCAGAACGGGCTCTCATCTTCAACCCAGCCCTTTCCTTTGGCGAAAAATACATGTCTGGGGAACTTATCCCTGAAAATGAGGATCTGGAATCTCTCCTCGGTCTGTTTCTCTATAATATTGAGAAAGGACGTCTTTTTAGCGACCGTTTTTTACGCTCTATCGGGCAAACCCTTCATCATTTCAAACCCGTTGCTTTTTTGAATAATCTTCAAAAATCCAAACAAAATATTGCCCATCATTACGACATCAACGCCAAACTATACCGGCTGTTTTTAGATAAGGACATGCAATATTCCTGCGCTTATTTTAAAAACGGCAATGAAACGCTTGAAGAAGCTCAAATCAAGAAGAAAAAGCATTTAGCCAAAAAACTCTATTTAACCGAAAAAGGCCTGCATGTTCTTGATATTGGCTGTGGATGGGGCGGATTAGCGATAACACTCGCCAAAGAATATGGTGCAAAGGTGACGGGAATTACGCTCTCAAAAGAACAATTCATTATTGCCCAAAAACGTGTCCAAAAAGCTGGTTTATCAGAACAAATTGACATTAAGCTCTGCGATTACCGTACACTTAATCAGAGATTTGACCGCATTGTTTCTGTTGGCATGCTCGAACATGTCGGACAATCACAATATGAAGAGTTTTTTCTTGGCGTCAAAAAACTCTTAAAACCAAGAGGAGTTGCCGTCATCCATTCGATTGGCAGGAAAGACGGGCCAGGCTCAACCAATCCATGGATTACAAAATATATTTTCCCCGGGGGATACAGCCCTGCGTTAAGCGAGATTTTTAAAGCGGTTGAGAAATCTGATCTCTGGGTCACAGATTGCGAAATTCTTCGTCTCCATTACGCAAAAACGCTTCGTTTTTGGCGTCAGCGTTTCGAAGCGCATCGTGATGAAATCCAGGAAATGTTTGATGAGAAATTTATTCGAATGTTCCGATTTTATCTCACAGCTTCCGAACTCGCTTTCCGTGTGCAAGATCATATGAATTTTCAAATTCAGATTACACGCGACCTAAATACCCTGCCAATTACCCGTGATTATATGCAGGATTAAAGTCCAAGCAGAAGATGCTGGCGCAGCAAATGCAAAGGGTCTTCTGCTTCTGCCTTCTCTGGTAAAGAAGGCTCTTCCTCTTTAGCAGAAACATAAATAGGAGATGTGAGCGCCTTAAGAACGAGCCTCACAAAATCTTGGCAGTCCCATTCTGTTAATTTCGTTGGCGTCTCACCTGCTCCTCGTTGAATTACCCAATTTTCAAGAACAGGTAGCAGAGGAGACCATGAATTTACCTTCTGCAACCCTAAAGCTTTTTGCCTTAAACAAGTAACCGCCAAAAAAGCGAGATGGTTAATTTCATCTTGCTTAAGAAAAGACGGTTTTTTTCCAGCTTCACGCTGCACAACCCAATTTTGAACATGCAAAGCAAGATTTTCAGGTAACACACTTTTTTCAATAAAAAATGAAAAATCTTCCTTAGATTCTGACATCTTATTTCCTTGCAATACGGTCAACGAGTTCTTGATAGTGTGTCAAACATAAATTGAGATCCATTGAAATCTCTGCTTCTCTACGTGCAGCTCGACCGAGACGAAATGCCTGCTCCCGATCCTCTAAAAGCTCAACCACTTTTTCCGCTATTTCCAATGGTTTTAAAAACGACACTAATCTGCCATTCACGGTCTCTGTCAAAAACTCTCTCACAGGCGCTGTATCACTCGCCACAATGGAACATCCTGCGGCCATAGCTTCCCGCAAAGACCAAGAAAGAACAAAAGGATACGTTAAATAAACATGCACCCAAGATCTTTGTAAAAGTGAAACAAAAAAATCGTATGGAAGATACTCAATGAAATGAATACGTTTATTATCCAAAAGGCCACCGACTTCTCTTAAAAGACGCTTTTTCCAAGTCCCCCCTTCTAGTGGCAAAGCCCCATAACTCACGCTATTTCCGCCAACAATGACAACTTCACATTCCGGATTTTGGCGCAAAATGGTCGGTAACGCACGCATAAAGCTATGAAAACCACGGTAAGGCTCTAAATTACGAGAAACATAAGTCACAAGCGGTACATCTTTTTTAATATGCACTTGCTCAAATGACCAGCTTTCAGCCATTTTTTCCGCACTTGGCTTACATCTTTCTAAATTCACCCCTTCGGCAACCACCGAAATATTTTTTCTAAAAAGAGATGGATAGGTATTACATTGAAATAAGGTTGGCGTTTGCCCATGTTGTTCAAGGGCTAAAGCCTGTAAATTCACAGCATTTTTTAAACGCACTTGCGCCGCTGCAGTGCCTGAAGGATTTAAAAATTCTGTATCAAATCCAACATCCAATCCATCTGGGGAATAATAAAACTCAAAATAACCTAAAACAGGGGAATCAGGGAAAATATCCCTGATATTCAATAATTCCCCCCAGCCATGATGCCCTATAATAATATCAGGGACATAACCAAGTTTTTTGAGAGAAGAGGCGGCTTGCGCAACGGCCTCTGCCCGAAGAACAGCCTGATTAAAATCATCAACACCAGAATAAACCCCTTTTAAAGGCTTAGGCTGAATATATTGGATACGCCTAACGTCTGGTAAAAGTGTGTTTCGAGGTTGTGCCGATGTAATAAAAACGACCTCATGCCCCTGACGACGCAACCATTTAATATAATGTAAATATTGCCCAGGAAAGCTTTGGTGAACAAAAAGATATTTCATCTCTTTATTGCTTCCAAACAAAAAAGGTCATTTTCAAGAACACTATTCCTTCTTCTTTTTACGGGAAGTCGCTTTTTTCGCAGGCTTTTTTTGTCCTTTCTCAACAAAAGAAATCCTAAAAGCCTCCAATGGACTATGCTCTGGAGATTCTAGAGCCAGCGTACTATCTGTCAGATTGTCCATTGAAAAACCATCTGTAAAAGCAGCCTCGACGTGAATATCCCATTTTTTAGAAGCCTCCTCTTTCAAGCGTACCTTTAATCCAAGTAGAGGCAAGGACATCCCCCTTGATCCACAAAACTCTCCCCCCTCAACCCAAGGAGAAAGCCATCCCTTACCAAGAACTGCCTGATACTCTAAATCCTCTGGTTTAAGAGAGGGCGGAACGTTAATTTTAAAGCCCTCAATCCATTTTTCACTATCAGGGTCACCGATCCAATCAGAAAGATCCTGAATGACGTCTCCTCTTTCCTGAATATGTGCGAGAAGACTCCCCTCTTTAAAATCTTTTTCTGTTAAAATAGGTTTCTGTGGATTTATTTCTGCTTCATCTGCATTACCGCCTACAGGTAAAAGCTGTAAGCGAGGCAAGGGAGCTTGCGAATGAGCCTCATCATAAAAAGAGACCAAAATCTGAGCAGGGCCTTTTTTGACCCTAATGAGAAGAGCAGGCGTTTCTTCATTAAGCCAGCCCTCATTATCAAAAGACACGAGGGTAACATTGCCATCTTGCGCTTTTGCTCCCGGCGCACGAGCCACCTTCACGGCAGGAAAATCTTTCGAAAAAACAAAATCCTGATCTTTTGCTAAAAAAAGACAATAAAGACCTGTACCGAGTGTCATTACATGGGCACGCACCCTCAACTCACCAATGAGCATCGCAGAAGCTAAATCTGGCAAAAGAAATATCCTACTCAAATGTTATAATTATTCTAAACGTCAACTTACAATCATTTTACAAAATCAAAAATACACTATTGAGTGAAACACTTATCAAGAAATCACAAATGCTGTAAGCGCTCTATTAAAAAATATCCCAACCGTTCCACAGGAAACCCAAGAGGCAGAATAAATCCAGCCTGATCCCCTAAAGAGCGAATTCTCTCGGCAACGCTGCCAATATCAAAACAAAATGTAAAAAGACCCGCTTTTAAAACAGAACTAAAAGCGTATCCCCATGTCTCCGCACCGATAGAAGGTAATAATACAGCATCGAAATCCCCGACTTCAAGCAAGTAAGCAAGCTCTGTATCTTCAAAATATCCTGTAATTTCAACCCCTGCTTTTTCAAGATTCTCTTCATTAACAGCATGGCCAATAAGACAAAATTTTAAAGGCAAAGAACTCTTTGCCACTGCCAAAGCAAGCTCCTCTAACAGAAATGCGCCTTTCCACTCACTTAAAGCACCAACAACCGCAATCCTTTTAACTGCAGAAAAGGCACGTTTTTGTTTTTTCCTAGACAGTCCTTCTAAAAAAAGCTGATAATCATCTTCGGGTCTTAAAATATTCACTTGTGCTTCAGGAAAATGGCGCTTAAAGCGTTGCGCAGCATCTTGAGAGGGCAAATAAATGTTCTTTGCCTTGCGTATCTCTAACCGACTTCTTTCCAGTAATGCCGAGACACTCACATCGGGTTCTTTTTGCCCTGTGGCAAGATGTTTCCTTGCAACCTTAATTGCACACGCCTGACATGCTTTTTCATCAGGCTCTCCACAATAATAACCCTCATCTGAAATCAAGGTAATATGCGGACAGAAAGCGGCATGATCATGGATAAAAATCTCTGGGGCAATTTCAAGTTGATCGGCAAGCTCTCGTATAAACACGCTGTGCCCAACAAAATTGTGATACTCAATTTCTTCAATAGCGAGTCGGCGTAAAAAGGATAAAAAGATCAGTTTTTCTTCAGGCAAAGAGAAAGAAAGCATTGCCTCATCTGCCTGTAACGTTCCTTTCTCTGAGACAAATCCTAACCGACATCCTTTGACAGTTGGAATAAGTAAAAGGGGAACTTTCTTTTCTTTTTTTAAAAATTTAATCCGTTGGGAAATATAGCGTGTGACCCCTCCACCAATCGCATGACTGATAAGCAACACAAGTTTCTGATTTTTCAAAGTTTTTTGAAGAAAACGCTCTGAGATAATACGCCGATAATGTGTCAGAAAACTTTTTTGTTCAAAATCCCACACTTTTAAAGAAAAGCCTGGATAAAGCTCCTCTAAAATCTGCTGATTTTTTAAAAATAAAGCTTTTCCCGCATTACCAATACTCCCTGATCCTTCATGAAAAAGATAAAGATTAGGCACAGCATAATGCTTAAATCCATGCTTGCTTGCCCGTAAGCAAAAATCGACCTCTTCTCCATAAGCCTGCGCAAACAAATCTTCTCTAATACCACCTGTTTTTGCGAGGCATTCTGCGGAGATAGCCATACAAAAGCCATTTCCAGTCAATAATTCAATCGGTTTCTGATTTTCCCCTGCTTGCGCAAATAAGCGATCCAGTAAATGCGCTTGTGCCAATGAAACAGGTTGATCTTGCTTTAAAGGAAACGAAAGTTGACCTGCCGAATTTCCAAAAGGGGTTGCCGTTCCTGCTTTTTCTTTTCTCAAAAGATTCAATAAGCGAGCAGCCCAATCTTCAAAGGCTACGACATCACTGTTAAACACAATAACATCTCGCCCATCTGCCTTCTTTAAAGCGAGATTCACACTTTTTGCAAATCCTTGCTGCTTTTCATTTTCGATCAGCGTAATCACTTGTGCTTTGGATTGCTTTTGAAGATAATTATTTAAAGATTTCTCTGCGCTTGCGTCATTAACAATAATAATCTCAGAAGCACCCCCCTCAGGCAAATTCAAATCCTTAGTCTTCAAAAGAGACTGCAAAGCACGTTTCACCAGAGCAGCACCGCCATGGACAGGCATAATAATCACAAAATCACGTTCTCTGCCTGGCCGTCCAGACCTTGCATGCACAAGCGCTGGAACATGTCCTTTCCTCTTTAAGATCGGAAGAGGACTCCCCCATAAGGCCTTGCCAAAAGCGTCTTCAATTTCGGCAACAGGACTATCTTCATCGATAGACGTGGCATAAACGCGAACATATCCCAACCCCTGATAAAAAAGAGGAAGAACAGAAGAGGCTTCTTCCATAGGCAGCTTTTTTGCACCCTGTAAAGAGACAGGCGTTGCGACAAAAGAAAGATCTGCAGGGTAATATAACCACGCACAAATTCGATCTTTTTCTTGCCAAACCAATGATTTAGAGCGACGCATTGCTCTCAAATCAATCTGACTTCCTAAAAAACCTTTCCCTTCAATTTCACCACGAAAACGCAAAGACTCTGCCTGCCTCCATTTTTCAGGCAATTGAATCTTTTCTTCTTTTCCTGTCAGAAAAAGTTTCTTTACAAGGCGTCCATCCAAATAAAGAGAAACGACTCCTTTCCCGAGAAGAATAACCTCACCCGTCAAGGAAAAACCAGCAATTCCTTGATAACCTAGCCGTTCCGCAATAGAACGTCCTAATCCCAAAATATCTTTACCGACAGAAAAATGCGCCAGCACATTTTCAAGTTCGATCGCAGACTTTTCAAACTGTTTCAGTTGAAACAGTGCTGATACAACCCCTAAGGCAGCACCACGATAATCATATTTATTCTTGAGTGCTTTCATTCTCGGAAGCGCTAAAGCTGGCGCATTAACAGAAAGGCAGCTCAAAGCATACGCAAAAGCAAAGTGTGGTTCTAAAGGCATTAAACGTGCTGCGCGCCCTAAATAAAGCCAGCTTTTAAAAATATCTCCCTCTTCAGAGAAAGCGATCCCTTTCTGATAAAAAGTTTGTGCTCGCTCAAATTCTGCTTTTGCAAACGCTTCCTGATGCAGGGCGTCTATATTCCAACCATAAAACGCCCCATTAGATTCCTGAGGTTTAAATAAAAAATCTGTTTTCATGTGTTTTTTGCACTTAAAATGGCACGCTCCCTTTCCACAGCCTGAAAAAGCTCCTGCGCTTCTTGAACGCCATTTTGAAGTGCTTTTTTAAGCCATAAAGAAGCTTTTTCGAGATCTCTTTCTCCCCCAAGACCTCGCAGATAATAACGTCCAGCCATATATTGCGCTAAAGGGTTTCCCCTCTCCGCCCCTTCAAGAAACCAATATCTCGCTTTAAAACGATCCATTGGCACCTCATGTCCTCCCCCATACATGGCTCCCAAAGAGAACATCGCATCAATACTTCCCGCCTCTGCCGCTTGATGATAAAGACGTAAAGCCCTCGGATGATCTTTTATCTCTGGAACAACAAGAAGCATTTGCGCAAGTGCCAAAGTGCCCTCTACTTGACCTGCTTGAGCAGCTTTTTCAAAGAAAATTCGTGCTTTTTGAAGGTCTCTTTCTCCCCCTTGTCCCTCAAACAACATTTTAGCATATTGATAAGCAGCTTCAGGAAAAGCGTCTGAGACTTGACCAAAATAATGCCGTGCAAGCGTCGGGTCTTTTTTACCACCAATACCATCAAGATAAGCCAACGCTAAATTATAAGCAGATTCTTCTCCACCTTTTGCAGCCTCTTCCGCCAAAGCTGTACGCCAAGCTTCTCCCTCAGCTTCAGGGACAGAAACACCTCCCAAAAGCAAATTTCCAAATTCTCCCTGTGCCTGCAAGCTTCCAAGAGCGGAGGCACGTGAAAGCCAAAAAGCGCTTTTTCGCAAATCTGGCTTAATCTTTTTCTCTGGAATCCCAACCACAAACATTTCTGAAAGCCGATGAATCGAAGGGAGATGCTTTAATAAAGCCGCCTCATGGTAAAACCGCATGGCAATTGCTTTGTCTTGATTCTCTTGAGGCAATTCTACCTCATAGAGTCTGCCCAAAGCATACCCAGCGAGTGCGACCTCTCCTTTCAAGGCCTGTTTAAGATAGCTTTCAGCCTTTAAAAAATCTTGAGGGAAATCAGCATGGTTATGCGTATAAAAAATCCCTAAATGATAATGCGCCTGAGAGAAACCTTCCTGTGCAGCACGCTCTAAAAGCACCACCCCTTTTTTCAAATCTTGAAAGGCTTCCGGACCAAAAAGACGCATCCAGCCTAATAAAAGCGCTGCAGAAGCAACCCCTTTCTCCAAAGCTGTTTCCAAATAGGCAACGCCCTGGCGAAATTTCTCCGTTATCGGCTTTTTAGCAAGTGAAACTTCTGCTGTTTCTAAATATCCCCCTTCTGAAAGAAGTTGACGGCCATGCTCCAAATTACCAAGAGCAGATCCGCCCTCAATAGAGCGCTCTAACCATCCAACAGCTTCTGAATGTGCCTCTTGCGCATCATTTTTCTTATGATTTTTTTCCCGTAAAAGAAGAGAGCCTAAAAAAGCTTGTGCATTATGTTCTCCTGCTTCAGCCGCTTTTTGCCCCCAAAAACGAGCCTTTTCATAATTTGGAGAACTTTCTTCACTAAGATGGGAAAAATGCTGCTGTTTATGTTCCAGCAATGAAGGTGGAAAGCCCTCAAGATAAAGATACGCAAAAGTTAAGCAAGCTGGCGGAAAACCTTGCTCTGCCGAAAGCCTTACCCAGTAAAGCGCATCCCCAAGAGAATACGGGACAGCCTTTCCAGACAGATATGATTTTCCAACCTGCCATTCTGCCTCTGCATCCCCTTTCATCGCCAAAGCAGAAAAAAGGGAAAAAGCCTGCGTTAAATCTCCTTCAGTCAATAGTTTTTCAGCACGTGCAAAATTTTTTCTGTCTGCACGCTTCCGCTTAGGCGGCTTATACTCTGATGGCGACGAAGAAGACATCGTTCTTAATCAATCCTTCTCTAAATTAATCATTAATTAGGCTCTCTCATTCCCTCAGACAAATTCGCTTTAACTTTGCCAAAGAGATACTGCATCATCGTCCGCTTTCCAACGTCCACTTCTGCTGTTACGGCCTGTCCTGCGGCAGGATGGAAGAAACTTGGCGTTCCATGCAAATTATAGCGGTCAATACCAATTTTCACACGGAAAAACACGCCTGCTTTTCCACCAGGAGGCATTACAGCCTCTTGAACATTTTCTGAAACTGCCTGATCAGGAATAAAAGAATCTGCACTAATTGTTGCGACTGTTCCTTCAGCACCACCATAGGTTTCGTAAGGAAAGGTTAGAAATTTAATAATGGCATGTGAACCTGTCTTGAGATAACCAGAATCCTCAGGACTTAGAGAGCCCTCAACCTCAACACCGCCTTTTACTGGAACCAAGGTCATAAAAGGGGTTCCTGCTGTCAAGACAGCCCCTCTTGAAATCCGTCCTTGAGAAATAACAATTCCATCCTCTGGTGCTCTTAAATGCACAAGCTCTTGCTTCACATTGGCTTTTTCATAGCCAACCTTTGACGTCCCCAATTTAATTTCTGTTTGCGCCAGCAAATCATAAGCATCTGCTTTCCAGCTCTGCAGATAACTCTCCCGCTTAGCTTGCGCCGCCTTCAATTCAGCCTTTGCACTATTGGCACTTTTCTGCGCATCAATGAGCTGTCGCTCTGTATCCATTACTGTATCTTGCGCCTGCAAAGTTCCCAGTCGGGTTCCCACCTCATGATGCTGTTCTGCTTGACGAATACGCAAAAGCTCTAAAGCAATTCTCAATTTACTTCCATACATAGCTGCAGAAGCTTCTGCACCCTGTAAACTGCTTTGGCTGGACTCTATCTGGTCGTCCAACACTTCAAGCTGCGCATGCATATCTTTCTGCCGATGCAAATAATTTTTTGCCTCTTCCAAAGATTCTGGCGAGGTTTCATCCGGTACATATGGACGGTCTGCGACTTCAGCTTTCAAACGCTCCACTTGTGCCTGATAAATCCTTAATTCATGCTCTAGCGCATGTAAATCTGCCTCAGAAAGACGCGGATCCATCACGCCGATTTCTTGACCCTTTTTAATAAGGTCGCCAACCTTTGCCTTGATATCAAGAACGATACCATCATCACTGGCCTGAATAACCATCATGGGCCGCTTACTGATCAAACGCCCCTTAATCGAAACAACTTTATTAATTGGCAAAAGTGTCATTGCAAGGAGCATACTCGCAATAAGCCCAAGCATAACCCATGTAATATAACGCGCCAAAGGAGGCAAAGGCGTATTGACAATAGCAACTGTCGGAGAGCGAAAAGATAAAAGCTCTAAAGGCTCATCTCCTGCACTCAAAGGATCTTTGTTCGAGGGGCTATTTTTCTTCTTCTCTTTTTTCTTGCGACGGTTTTCTTTAATATCCGAAAAATAAAGTGAAGTCCCTAAAAAGAATCCCTCCGCTTTCATTCTTTTTCGCCATTGTTCAGGAAACGGCGAGAAACGCCCCAGTTTCCGAACAAAAAAGACAGGCCACATCACAACGGCAACGACTTTTTCTAAAAAAGTTTTTCCTTTACCTTTGACATGGATTTTAGCCTCTAGTGCTTCATCTATGCGATGAAGCTCACGCTGTTCAAAAGCTTCTTCTTCGGACAAATGTGGACCAAAAAATTCTGGAAGATCCGTGACACTCGCTGGCTCCGCCTTCTTCTGGACAAAAGCCTCTGCTTCAGCAGCAAGAGGTTCAACAGTGCTTTCGACTTCAGAGGGTACGGCTGTAAAAACTTCTTCTATCTTTGGCTTTTTATCTAATTTTTCAGCTTTTTTCTGTATTTTTACTTCTTTTTTTTGAGCCTTAACTTCTTCTTTTTCAGCCTTTTTCTGAGCTTTAGCCTCTTGTTTCTCAACTTTTTTCTGGGATTTTTTTTCAATCTTAGCGGCGTGAAGCTCCTGCTTTTCAGCTTTGCGTGCCGCTCTTTTTTCTTTGATCTGCTCAATTTCTTCCGCAGACGTGCCAATCACGAGTTTAACTAAAGGGGAAAACGGCTTTAAAACCCGTTCCGTCAGACGCTCAAGACGACTTTTTTCCCAATGGGATTCAGGACGTTTTGCCATCTTTACCCTCTACTTTAGACGTTTCATTTTGTTCAGGATGCTGAGGCTTTCCCCCATCTAGCTCCTCTTCCAAATCTTCAATTTCTTCTGTTATCCACTCTTTTTCATCTGGTGTTCGAACGCTGGCTTTGGCAGCTTCTTCCAGCTGTTTCAACATATGTTCATTCTGCTGATTCCAAAGAGATTGATAAATTTCACACCGCTCAACAAGCTCCGCATGGGAGGCTATATCCACAAGCTTACCTTGCTCCAACACAGCAATTTTATCGCACCGTACTAAAGAGGAAAGACGGTGTGAGACAATCACCATGGTACGCCCCTTACCAATCCGCTCTAAATTCGCATTCACAATCGCTTCCGATTCTGGATCCAATGCGCTCGTCGCCTCATCCAAAATCATCAATTTTGGATCATTCGCAAGCGCACGCGCAATCGCCAAACGCTGACGCTGCCCACCAGAAATATTTGTACAGCCTTCTTCAATAAAGGTTTCATAGCCAGCAGGAAGCTTTTCAATAAATTCTTCCGCTTCTGCCATTCGGCAAGCCTTCATCACATCTTCCATGGTAAGACCCGGACGGCCTGCAATAATATTGTCAGCAATGGTGCCACGAAACAAAAAATTATCTTGAAGGACAGAGCCTTCAGAACGACGCAAATGACTCAAATTAATTTCGCGCAAATCCATCCCATCTAAGCGTAAAAAACCTGTATAATCTCGACTGACCCCTTGCAAAAGCCTCGTAATCGTAGATTTTCCTGAACCTGATTTCCCAACCAGACCAAGCATTGTGCCGGCAGGAATATGAAAATTAATATTATTCAAAGCCTTCCTAGTAGAGCCAGGGTAAGAGAAATTCACATCGGCAAAATGAATTTCTCCTTTGATCTGTGGCATTAAACCTGTTGTCAGCTCCTTCAACTCTGTTGGCTGATTGAGTACCGCTCCTGCTTCTGCCAAGGCGACGCGCACCTCATTAAAATTTTCCGTCAATCGTGCCAAATTAACCAATGGTGCAGCAACACGTCCGCCGAGCATCATAAAAGCCATCAGCGTCCCCGTCTGCATCCCACTACTATCAGAAGTTAAAATAATATAGGCACCGACAAGAATAATCCCTCTATTGATAAACAAATTAAAAGGCTGAACAGCTGTTGAAATCCAGTTTGCCATCCTTCCACCTGCAAGACGCCATCTCACAACAACAGAGCTTTTTTCATCCCAAAGAATTTTTCTGGTAGACTCTAGGGCCATCGTTTTAACCGTTCGAATCCCAGCGACTGTTTCATACAAAACAGCATTACGCCCCATCTCAGCTCTAATCGCACTCGATTCAACACGAGCGGCAAACGGAAGCATAAGCATCGCAATGATCCCAATAATGCCCGAAGCAACGAGCGTCAGCCATGCCATTACTGGACTGAGATAAAACAAAACGGGCAAAATCACGATCAAGACAAACAAGTCCAAAAATGTGTTTAATAAAGGCCCTGTCATGAAATTTCGCACGGTAAAAATTTGCGTAAAACGTGCAATAATTTCCCCCGTTTGCTCTCTTTCATAAAACTCAAGCGGCAGTGAGAGCAAACGATCATAGGCGTAGAGAGAAATACGCGCATCCAATCGTGTCGTAATCCCAAGAACCAATTCTTGCCGGGAATGCGTCAAAACGACTTCGTAAACCGATAAAATAAAAACAAAGCAGCTCAAAGAAACCAAGGTGGACATCGAGTGGTAATTCACCACACGATCTGCAACCTGCATCACAATCAGCCCTGGAAAAAGCTGCAAAATACTCATCAGCAAAGAGCAAATGAGGACATCTCTTAAGCCTTTTTTCTGATGAAGCACCAAGCCGGCAAACCAATTAAAATCGAACGTAGCCTCTGCTTCTGTCTCATCAGCGCGACGTTTGATTAAAAGTGTTTCTCCCCGCCAAAGGCGCATCAAACGCAATTCATCAATTGGAACAGGTTCTGTACGCGGGTCTTCCCAAGGATCTTGCAAAAGTAAAACTTTTTTCTCGGCACTTGCCCCGACCATTAAAGCCGCCGATCCATCTCGGAACATTAAAACAAGCGGAGGAATTTTACCGCCCATATTCACAAGATATTGGAAATTCAAAGGCATCGCCTTCGAAAGACATCCGCTCTCATTTGCCCAACGCGCAAGAGCCGCTGGTGAAACAGGCGTACCGTCTTCTGACTTTGGACACGTAGAAGGGTCTAAAATCACACCATGGAAACGTGCAGCCTGAATGACTGCCTGCATGCGCGTCTTTGCTGGATCAAAAGCCTCTCCCTCTTTCTGATCAGAAGAAGCTTGATTAGTTTGATTTTCCTGTGATGCTCCTTGAGATGAACTTTCGGAACGGTCTGATGAATGATTGGAATCTTCGGGCGGTATCGACGTCACCAGATTTCCTTCCTCAAAGAGCTTATCGGCATTTTAGCATTAAAATTTTCAGGCATTATACGGCGCAAGCGAACCCTATCAATGTCAATTTTTGAGATTTCTTCTTTCTTTAACCTTTTTTAAGAAAAAAATCTCTAATTCATTTGACAGGTTGCATTGGGCATAATAAGCGTCCGCTCCCCTTTTTCAATAATTAAATTTGCCTCACCCGCTCGAAATTCGCAAGGACGCTTATCTTCCTTAAAAAACTCATAGGCCATCGTATCGGTATCCTGGTAAGCGATATTGACACTTGAGGCATTTGCGCCATCACGCACGGGGAAAGGCTCCACAGAAATGATATGCACAACCTTCTCTTTTGAAACGGAGGCGGCTGCATCTTTCTTATGTGCGCCTGCGAAACAACCGCCTAGTGCCAGAACAAAACCTGCCAAGACCATAAAAACAGCGCCATTCATCTGCCCTATTTTTTTATTCACTTTACCGAAGCACTCCTAGCCATTTCACGAAAAATCTTCCTCTTATAAATGCCATAACATACAGACGGAAGAATAGAAAAATATCGCCTTTTTGCTCTTTTTCACTTTATAATGACTTAAAATCATTATTTACGAACCTTTAAGAAAGTCTTCATGACACAAAATTCTGCGGAAAATGCCAAGGCAAAACAGCTAAAACATCTTTGGCTTCCTTATAGTCAAATGGAAACAGCCCCCCTTCCAGCAAAAGCCGTTGCCACAGAGGGCAGGACAATTTTCCTTGAAAATGGAGATCAGCTCACAGATGGAATTGCCTCTTGGTGGACGGCGTGTCATGGCTATAATCACCCCCATATCCAACAAGCAATTATTCAGCAAACGCTTGCTATGCCCCATCTCATGTTTGGCGGACTCATTCATCCTCAAGCAGAAAAACTGGCTCAAAGGCTAAGCGCCCTCTTTCCTGAAAACCTAAACAGAGTCTTCTTCAGCGATTCAGGCTCTACGGCCATGGAAGTTGCCGTTAAAATGGCTTTCCAATATTTTCTAAATAAAGGTGAACCCCAACGTCATAAGCTTCTTTCTTTTCAAGGGGGCTATCATGGCGATACATGGGGAATGATGAATATTTGCGATCCCGAAGAAGGGATGCACCATCATTTTAAAGAGATTTTAAACCCACAATATCTTGCCGAAACCCCCAAGGATGACGGTAAAAAAGAAAAACTTAAAAGTCTCTTAGACGCCAAAGGGCATGAAATTGCAGCTATCATTATTGAACCTCTAGTCCAAGGGGCTGGCGGAATGCTCTTTCATACGGTTGAAACATTAAAATTCCTCAAAAAACTCTGCGATCAATATGGCATTTTGCTCATTTATGATGAGGTTTTTACGGGCTTTGGACGCTTGGGAGAAATGTTTATTTCCAACATCCCAGAGATTTGCCCTGATATTGTTGGCCTTTCCAAAGCGCTTACAGGTGGCACACTGGGGCTTGGCGCAACCCTTGCCAGCGACACAATTTTTCAATCTTTTCTTTCAGATGATCCAGAAAAAGCCTTCATGCACGGCCCAACCTTTATGGGAAATCCTATTGCCTGCGCAGCCGCCAATGCTTCACTCGATCTTTTTGAAAAAGAAGATCGCTTAAAGCAGGTTAAACAAATTGAAATCCAATTAAAAAAATCTCTCGAGGCCTTTAGACATCTGCCGCATGTCAAAGATGTCCGTGTCATGGGAGCGCTCGGCGTTGTCGAGATGGATAAAATCAACAATCCCCCCGCTTTGAACAAAGCCTTCATGAAACAAGGCGTTTGGATCAGACCTTTCCGCAATATTCTCTATCTCACGCCTTCCTTTACCGTTACTTCGGAAGAGCTCCAAAAACTTACCAATGCCATCGGTGAAATTATCCGACATGAATTTTCTTAATCAAGCCCTTGAAGCGGCTTTAACCAAACGCCAAGAAACTGGCCTTTTCCGAAAAATTCCAGAACCGCTTGAAACGGGTTACATTGACCTAGCCTCGAATGATTATTTAAATCTTTCAAAACATCCTTTCCTCAAACAGTCTTCCATAGAATGGACGCAAAAATTAGGTGTTGGTGCAACAGGCTCTCGCCTCATCTCAGGCAGTTTTTTAGGATATAGTGAAGTTGAAAAAGCCTTTGCTGCCTTCAAAAAAACTGAGAGCGCTCTTCTCTTCAACAGCGGCTGGCAAGCCAATGCCTCTATTCTTCCAGCTCTAAATGAGCTTTCACGGCAAATTTTTTCTGCCCCAGCGCTCTTTTTTATGGATAAATTATGCCATGCCAGCATGATTCAAGGCGCAAATGCGAGCCAAGCTGGTCATGCAAAAGCTAAAATCCTGCGTTTTCGCCATAATGATACAGATCATCTTCAATCTCTTCTCGAGCGTGAAAAAGAAACCAAAGGCCTAAAATTCATCCTGACAGAAAGTATTTTTTCAATGGATGGCGACAGAGCCAATTTAAAAGCGCTCTTTGAGCTTAAAACACATTATCAGGCAATTCTTTACATTGATGAAGCCCATGCAACAGGATTGTTCGGCGCAAACGGGGCTGGCCTTGCAAATCCGGAAGAAGTCGAACTCATTCTCAGCACGGGAAGCAAAGCGATGGGAAGCGCAGGCGCATTCCTCTGCTCCTCTCAAAAAATGCGAAAATTTCTGATCAATATGGCTTCTGGCTTTATCTATTCAACTTCTTTACCACCGGCCATTTTGGGTTCTTTACAAGCGGCAACAGCTCTTCTCCCGAACTTAGCCAAAGAAAGAAAACATCTTCTTTTTTTGGCGCAAAAATTTCGCAATCAGCTCGCAGAAAAAGGCTGGAATTACTTAACAAGTGAAAGCCAAATTATACCCGTTCTTATTAAAGACCCAGAGAAAGCCCTGCGCCTACGAGATAAACTCAACAAAGCTGGTTTTCGTTGCGGCGCTATCCGTCCGCCGACAGTGCCTCCACACACAGCACGCTTGCGCTTTACCATGAACACTGCACTAGAAGAACAAGATATTGAAAACGTCATAAAGGTTTTAGGGACACCATGAGTAAAATCTCACTTTATTTTCTTCATGGCTGGGGATTTTCAGCCGATTTCTGGAACGAAACAATCCAATATCTGCCCTCTGAAAAATATCAGATTATCCTCGGAGAAGCCGGTTATTTCGGGCAGAGAAAAATTCATCTCCCTCCCAAAAAATTCATCGGTATTGGCCATTCTTTAGGATTTATGCAACTCCTTGAGAAAACGTCTAACCACCCTAACTGTATAGGCCTGTTAGGGATCAACAGTTTCCCCTGTTTTGCGCAGCAAAGAGACTTTCCAGACGGCGTTCCTTCTCGGCTTTTAGAGAGAATGCAACGTAATCTTGCGAAAAACCCTTCTCATGTTTTAAATCAATTTTATCAAAATTGTGGAAACGAGAAACAAATTTCTCCAGACAATCCTCTCAATCTGGATCATCTAAAAAAAGCCTTGAACATTTTAGTCTTAAAAGACATGAGACCTCTTTTTAATGCCTTTAGAGTCGAAGGAAAAATTTTGGGAATGCTTTCAGGTAAAACAGATCCTCTCTCTCCTGCAAAACATCTCTGGACAGATACCCAGACACAAATTGATTCAGGGCATTTAGCGCCTCTGACGCATCCAACATTTTGTGCTACATGGATTAAAAAATCTCTAAAAAGTTAAAAGTTTGTTATGAAATCTTGGACCAGCCATATTAAAGAGAGCTTTTCAAAAGCCGAGAATTATGACGCTTATGCCGTTGTTCAACCTATTGCTGCGGATATTCTTGCACAAACGGTTCTCTCACGTATCAATCCTAAGAACGTCCATCGTATTTTAGAACTCGGTGCAGGAACAGGCACACTTACCCTTAAAATTGCGCCCTTTTTTCCAAAAGCGGAATATCTTTGCACAGATCTTTCCAAAGAAATGCTCAAACGAGCTGAAAAAAAAACAAGACACTTAAAGCAAAATTTGTCATTTCTTCCCCTAAATATGGAAGAGCTTTCTCAAAACCTTCCTGACAAACAGCCTCTTTCTGGAGAATTTGATCTCATTATTTCCAATCTTGCTTTCCAATGGGTGAAAGACCGCCAATCCGTTTTAAAAACGCTTCATAAAAATCTTTCAAAAAATGGCTCTGCCTTTCTCACAACCCTTTCACAAGACTCTTTGAAAGAATGGCGGGATTCTTGCGACGCTAGCGCATATCCTTGTGCTATTCCTCAATACCCGTCTTGCAAGATGCTGGAGGCCGAGTACGAGACCTGTAAATGGAAATCCTACGAAATTGAAGAAAAAGTTAAAAACGCACTTTCTTTTCTAAAAGGGTTAAAGGAAATCGGCGCAACGCCAAAAAATCTCTCTTTGCATCAAAATAACAAACAAAATCTTCGGAATGTCATCGCCTTTTTTAATGCACATTACCACAAAGTGACTTATCAAATTGCCCTTGGTGAAATGTATAAATGAGAAAACTTTCTTCGCCTAAATCCTTAAATCCTTTCCCGAACCTATTCCAACAAGTTCAACCCAAAAAAGGGTTTTTCATTACAGGCACGGACACTGATGTTGGCAAAACCTTTCAAAGTGCAAAATACGTTCGAGATTTACATGCTGTTTATTGGAAACCATTCCAAACAGGTCTTAAATCTGATTCGGGGGACAGTGCCACTGTTTTAAAGGAAAGTGGCTGTCCAAAAACAGATATTTTGCCCTGCGCCTATGAATTTCAAGAACCGATCTGCCCTTTTAGTGCAGCAGAGGCTGAGAATCGAACCATTGATCCAAAAGAAATCACGCTGCCTTTTTATAATCAAAACCGAACCTTAATTATCGAAGGGGCGGGAGGCCTTATGGTGCCCCTCTGGCAAGACCTTTTTATCATTGATTTCATCAAAGCCACGAATTTGCCTGTGATTTTAGTCGCCAAAAATAAACTCGGCGCTCTCAATCATATTTTCTCGAGCCTTGCGCTCCTCGAAGCGTACAATATCCCCCTCCACAAACTCATCCTTTGGGGAGAAGACAAACAAGGGAATAAATCTGTTTTGAAAAACTTTCTTCCGCCTGAAAAATTATTATAGAGCAGGTTTGTTTCGGATTTTAGAAATTAACGTTGCTATAAAAATCGCTATACCGAATACGGTTGCTGAAATTGTGCAAACGAGTGCTAAAACAAGCGGAATCCCTGAAAGCACAGCACCCAAAAGAACAAGGCTTTGCGAAATACCATCCTTAATCCCAGCTGTGAGATAAGGAAGCAAGGCATTCATACGGGCAAGATCGAGAGAACTATCGGCAAAAAGCGGTAACATTGTCTGCACTTGCTGAAAGTAATGAAGGACCAGCTCTCCCGTTGTATCAGAGATAAACCAAAAAAAACCGCCTATAAAGGAGGAAGAAAGCCAGCCAAAACCTGCAAGATTTAAATGAATGGTTAAAATTTTTCGCCCCCGAGCCATTCCTAAAAACTCTGAGGTATAAGCCGCTATCAAAAAAAGAATGCCCATAAAACACAAAAAAACAGGATGAAAAAGAAGCCCTAAAAATGCGCCAGCCATGTACAAACCTTATCCAAAATAAGAGAAATATGATTCAAAATCACGCTATTCAGAGTTCTTTTGATGTTTTAGCACCCTAACGTTCTTTTAAAGCGAGGAAAAGCACTCAAAACTTTTTATAAACAACTTTTTAAAACAATTTATTTTTAATAAAATTTTATTTTCAGAACGCTTATTTGCTCTCTCGCCCACCGAAATAATCCAGTATAAAATCAAAGAGGTCTCAATCCTTTACACTACTCACAAAAGGAAAACTTTCTCATGAATCTCTGGACGCTTTTTATTCTATTTTTAATCCTGACAGCTATTGGCGGCGCTGCTTTTGCGGCGAAAACAGTTCTTGTTCTTTTGCTCATTCCTGTTGTTTTAGTCATTTTCGGCATTTTTTTTATTATCGCCAAAGCCAAAAATTAAAGTATAAAAAAGCGGTGCAAAACACCGCTTTTATCTAAATAAAAATACTTCAGAACATCCTTTGATAAATATCATCTCTCAAAATATGTTTATGGTAAAAAGCCGCCATGATATGCAACACAATTAAAACGGCCAAGGCAACCGCTAGCCAAAGATGCCAACCTGCAAAAACCGTATGAAGAGAGGCATTCTTTGCCACTAGACCCGGTAGAATAAAATCACCCCAAATCCTAACCGGATAACCGCCAGCAGAAGTCATCAGCCAGCCAGACAAAGGCATTCCAAGCATTAAAAAATAAAGCGCAATTTGCATGGAATAAGCTGCTATTTTCTGATCTACAGGCGTTTCCACAGGCAAAAGCGGATTTTTCGTTGCAAAACGCACAATAATACGAAGAAAAATTAGGCCAAACAATAAAATCCCCACAGGTCTATGAAATGCAAGAATTTGAGAAAAATAAGGGGTTAAATCCAGTGCCATAATCAGCCCTGTGATCAATTCAAATAAAATGCAAAGCGCCATTAACGAATGAATCACACGAAGCGATGGCGAAAATTTTAAATTTGGAAGAGTATTATTCATTTTCTTAGCTTAATTGAGGTCTTTTTCGGGCTTTAAAGCATACCCTACGGCACATTCCTCCAAATATCCATCAGAGCGCTTCAAACTTATCTGCCTCAAGTAGTAAAATTTAGCGCTGAATCAAGAGACGCAATGAGATTAAAAAATTTCCCATGTGGATTTAAATCCCAACATAGCCGCATTTCTCAAGTTATGTTGTCCGTTTGGATTAAAGTAATATTCAAAAACAGGTTCAATAATCAGCCCGTGCCCAAAGGAAATAGAATAATCGCATTCTAAAATAGACGTTCCAAACTGTCTTCCTGTTGCATGATTGGGCAACCCTTCACCTTTATTGAGCAAAATCCCGTCCGTCGCTGTAACACCTGGAGAAATCCCTTCATGAGTAAAAGCAAAATTTAAAGAATCATACGGACGCGATTTAAAAATACCACGATCAATAAAGGCACCGTAAACCTCCCAGTTTCTTACAGACGTTCTCCTATCATTCCATAAGAAACCTGCCAGAAAAGTCATACCTCGCCGCTTTTCGTGGTAATGTGTCCAGACCTTCTGATCTGCCATAAACCAAACACCATAACTATCCTCAACATTTCCTGGCTTTGTTCCTGTCAAGGCATAAGACTGCCCTTGTGAATTATAAAAATTATCTGCTGTTGGCGCATGTTGCCAAACACCACCTATTTTATAATGCCCCTCCAATTTTCCTCTAAAGACAGGCTCCCATCCACCTTCTAAGGGAAGCCGCCAACCTTTTACAGTTGCGCCATTAAATTTAAAACCTGTCCTATGCTGCGCATTTCCGTAAATACCTTCTTCCGCAGCAAAGGCGCCTACCTGCATATAAGTGTGCTGTGTTGGACGGACACGAATACGTGCTGCCCAGACAGATGCAGGGTAACCGCTTGAGTACGGACTATCGGTTGCCGCCTTCGGACGGCCACACATACTGTTGTTCATAAAGTTACAAAAAAGGGGGCTACTCTGGAAGCTTCCCATTTCTCCCATAAGCCCCCCTGCAATAGCTATCCTTTGATGGTAAAGTGTTTCTTCGCCATAGGCATATACCAAGTGAATAGCAACGTTACCGCCGCCGCCATAATCTTCCGAGGAATGGTTTAGCCAATCCCCAAACATTCGGTTTGCTGTCGTTCCGTAACGCCCCACAGTCACAACATGAGTTGCAAAACCTGGAATACCGGCAAGTTTTGCCCAGTCAATATCTAAAGATTCAGAAAGCTGCCCTGCGTCACTTCCGCCTTTTTTATATTGTGCAAAGCCTGGTGTCGGATCTGTAATAGCTCCGGCAAATTCATTGGTGTTTTGCACAAGGAAATTAACACCATATTTACGCAGCCATGAAGTCGCCCCAAAGCCACCAGGGAAAAGCGCCTGTGGCACAACAAAAGAGGGGGTCGAAATCGCACCAACTTTATTCTTTGGAGCAGCGGGTTCTGAAACACGAATAGATGGGAAGTTACCAATATTTACATCCATCGTCTGAGCACACGAAGAATGTGGAAAGAAAAGACTAATTTGGAAAAACAAGCATGCAACGAGTTTCCCAATCAAAGGGAATCTACGCCAAAGAAACTTTAGCCTTGAAAAAACAAAAAAAGTCTTCACTCTGGGCTTCCAATACACCAAAGGACTAAAAAACAATTTCTATCGCTGAGATGGCATTATACCCTTTCAATTAGCAAAACAAGATTTTTCTCAAGACGAAAAACAAAAAATAGACTAAATCTAAATTCAAGAAATTACCCTTTGGCATAACACTGTGAAGCTTTCGAATGAATAACCTCTCTTCTACACAGAACCCCATCACTTTCTGCGCCCAATATATTGCAGAAAATCCTCTTCTGTTACCATTGGAAGAGCTCAAGCTGGTAGCACAGAAAAATGAAGTTCTAAGCGACATAGAAAAAACAACCTTAAAGGAAGCGCATCTCTTTGCGCTTTGTAAATCGTCCGAAACTGATCCCAATCAAGAAGAGATTCTCTATATCTGCGAATGTTTTGGTGCAAATGGAGAAGGCGACATTTTCAAACGTCTCTTAAGTGATCCTCAACTCATTGAAATTATTGAAAGAGCGAAAGAAAACTGGCCTCAGGGTATTTTCTCTATTCTAATGCTTCCCTTCTCGCACGAGCCCTATCTATTGCCCGCAGAAGGTATTGCAGATGAGGATTTAGAAAAGGACCCTTTAATCCGCAAAAAAATTGAAAAAATCCAACGTCTTCAAGTACCTCTCCGACGTAAAAATGATATGTTAGAAGCCGCCTTAATCGGATATTTCCAACCAATTTATAATCAAGAATACCCAAAGAAATTTTCGTCTTCCCTTGGGAAGCTTTTAGAGAAATTTGCCCAGGCAAATATCAGTGCCATTCTCATCGAATTTTCAACAGAACAGCTTGAAATCAAATTTTTCTCGTCAACACAAACCGCTGAAAAGCAAGTTCTTCTGCCATTTGATATTAGTAGTAAACTGAAACGAAACGCTTTTATTTCTCTAAATTCCGAACCTAACGCCTAAAGCAGACACTCCTATATGCTACATTCCCTTGCCCCTCTATGGCCGTTTACGATTGCTTGGCTCATAACAGTTCTTGTTCCAGGTCTTAATTTTGTCCTTGTGACACGCACTGCTGCTCTGCATGGACGTTCTGCTGGACTTTTTACGACACTGGGAATTGGGATTGCCGCTATTCTCTGGGGATTAGGAGGATTTTTAGGCCTTCATGCACTCTTTGAATGGCAACCTAGCCTTGAAACTTTTGCTAAAATTGCAGGTGGCCTTTTTCTTGTTTGGGTTGGGATTGATCTTATCCGCAAACGCAACTCCGAATTGCACGCCCCCACAGAACAAAATGAAACAGCAGGTCCAGAAACATTCCGGCACTCCTTTTTAAAGGGCTTTTTCTGCTGCATCTCCAATCCTGACGTTCTGGTTTTTACGACTTCGCTCTTCGCAACCCTTTTCCCGGCACATGCCCCACTTTGGATGGGGCTCGCAGCAACAGGCATTATGTTTGTTATACAAGTTGGGTGGATGGGAACGCTTGCTTATTGCCTAAGTGCCCCTTTTATGGCGCAATGGTTCAATGATAAACGCAATATTATTGATATTATCGCGGGAACACTCTTTATTATCCTCGGCGGATTATTGCTCTATGCACCACTAAAAGGCCTTCTCTAAAAGAAGGGCTTGCTATTAATTTTTCAACAAAAAACCCCTGCCAAAATAGCAGGGGTTTATTTTTGGATGCGGGAGCAAGATTCGAACTTGCGACCTTCAGGTTATGAGCCTGACGAGCTACCTGGCTGCTCCATCCCGCGACAGAAAGCTAATAAATAGCGTGTATCCATTGTATAAAGACCTCTTTGAGAAAAGTCTAGCGGAAAAAGAGAGATTTTTATATTTTTCCAGTTTCCCCTAAAAAACTTCCCCTTTAGGCAAGATTATCAAAAAGAACCAGCAAACACAGACAAAGGGGAAAGTGAGTGCTGGTAAATCTACTCTTCCCAACCACTGATTGAAAAGTTTCTGGCATAAAACAGTCAAAACAACACCCAAAAAAGGATAAAGAAAATGACGCCAGCCCACTGGATAAAGAATTTCTCCCAGTGCCAATCCTGTTAAAACTGCACTGAAAGCATATAAGCCTTCTGCAATTTCGTGCGGATTATCTCCCTGCCAATAGGCGATCAAAATAGCGAGAGAGGCTGATGAAAAAGCAATAAAACTGCTTCTAAGAGAGGCTACAGCCAATCCTAAAAGCATAAGCGCACCGCTAACCCTATTATGACAGAGAAACACTTCAGAAATACTTCAGAAATACTTTGAAAAATAGCCTCTGAAGAATATAAAAAGACATTATGATCTGCTGATGATGTTGGTGCAGATAAATAGGAGCAATGTCCTAAAAAATGGCTAAATACAATGCCTATCCAACTGCTAAAGACAAAGGGCGCTGTTAAAATAGCCACTTGTTTTATGCCCAGACTCCGCATCATAAAAATCAAAAAAGTGGATAGTGCGCTTCCAAAAATAATCCAAGCCCACAGCATCGGAGAGATCACTAAAAAAGTAGGCAGCGCAATCCCGACCAAACAGCCATTATAGCCATACAGCCCCAGCCTTAAACCTAATTTATCCTGCGTAAAACAGTAAGCGCATAATGTTGCAATAAAAGTGCCCAGCAAACTACCTAGCGCAATTTGAGGCACTCCAGAAACACAGCCACTCCAAAAAATTCCTATAAAAAAGAACAATCCCGTCAAGGAATTGCTTTGAAACATAACCTGAGAATACCCCTTCAAGAGAATATCTAAAGCGTACACAACACGGTAATTTTTACAGTAAAAATGCCATAAAAGGCCGAACCGTATTTTCATACCAACGCCTTTCTTCTCCTAACGCCAAAGCGGTTTTGTTAAGCTCACTCCTAGAATTTCCTCTCGTGCAATGCGCCAAAAATTCTGAATAGCTTCTTTAACTTGATGCGCTTCTTTTCCTAAAGCTTTAAAAATTAAACCCGACTCATTTGGCAATCGACTTACCCCGTATGCAATGCCTTTTTTCTCATCATAAAGCGGTTGAAGGCGATCCATAATTGCCTGATGAAATTTAAGAGGGGTTAATAAAACGACATTTCCGAAAACGTCAAAAATCCCCATAATACCAACTGTTTTTAAAGAATATTTCTTGGGCTCTAAGACGTAGCGCTCTGAAAACAAAATCCTCCCTTCTGGGGTTTTTGCCTTTACTTGTGAGGTATAAACCTCAAAACGAAAACCAGAATCCTCTGGATGATATTTACGCCCTGACATGAGAATCTCTGAATAAAGCAAGGTTGCCGTCGAATGCAGGGTAATCTGTGTTTCATTGATAAAACGAGAGTCTGAATGGGGAATCGTAGAATCTGGCATCATTTCCAAATAGCTCCCCTCTTCCAATACAATTTTCTGTAATTGAGCCGCATAATTATGGCGCATGCTGTGAATTTTAGTGGCGGATTGTGTTGTCACATGCCCACGAGCCTCTTTAGCAACATGAATCTCCATCACCAGCCTATCGCCCTGCAAAATACATCCTGCGGTTGAAATCACAAAAATACAGGGCATTTGCGGCAGAGCTTCATCCCAATAAAGAGCCCTTTGAACAAGAAAAGGCACGCGCCGATCCATATCACGCAAAACACTTCGACCGCCACTAACCGCAAACCCCAAACGCAAATATCCCTTTTTACCGACAGTCCCTGTCGGCATTTGCGGCGGTTCATCTTGATAAGAAGCTAATTCAGGCGCTTCCGTCCCTAATCTGCAAAGCTGCTCAAAACTATCTTCAATCTCTTTCATGCTATCGCCGAAGCAGGATGGGTAAAAAGAAAATCTCGCATAATCATAGAAACAAGCGCATCAATTCCTTCTCCTGTCTTACAATTTGTTAGAATATAAGGACGTTCTCCTCGAACTTTTTTAGTATCCTGCTCCATCACTTCAAGGCTGGCCCCAACGTAAGGCGCTAAATCTATTTTATTGATAACTAAAATATCAGCCTGCACTAGTCCTGGACCATTTTTGCGGGGTATTTTCTCCCCCTCTGCCACATCAATCACATAAAGGCTGAAATCCGCCAAAGCTGGGCTAAAAGTGAGTGTTAAATTATCTCCGCCACTTTCAATCATCACAATATCACTTTCTGGAAAACGTGTTTCCATCTCCTCCACAGCGGCCAAATTCATACTTGGGTCTTCACGCACCGCCGTATGAGGACAAGCGCCTGTTTCCACGCCAAGAATTTTTTCCTCATCAAGAATGCCCCTTAACGTCCGCTTTACCTGCTTAGCATCCTCAACCGTCACAATATCATTCGTAATAATCAAAGGCTTAACCCCTAACGCTATTAACCGAGGTGTAATCACCTCAATAATCGCCGTCTTACCAGAACCAACAGGTCCTCCAATCCCGATACGGGTTATTTTTTTCATCTTGGGCTTCCCTCTTTGATTCCTTAGTTACTAAATAAACGTGTGAAGGCTTTTACATGCAAAGAAGCTAAAATCTCCTTTACAGGCGCATAGGAGGCCATTTGTTCCACCCCTCCTTTTTCAGCCTCTTCACAAAAAGACAGAATTTCCTGATTTAATTGAAATAAAATTTTTTGAATTTCAATATGGGTAATCCGCATAAGACGCAGCGCAGCGCTCAAAATCGTCATAGCAACCCCATAAAAATGCGCGACAAGCACCTCACGGGGAGCAGCCCCCAGAGAGCTCATGACGATAGACTGCGTAATAGGATACGTACCGATAGCCTCTCCAGATTTAATTTTTTCCAGCCACCACCCAATAAGCGGTTTTTCTGTCACCGCAAAAGACATTTCTGCCAATTTCTTGCCCATTCGAACAAGCATTAAACGGCCTTCTTCATTCAATCTCTGATGATAAAGCGCTCTATCATTTTCAATCACAAGCGAAGAATAATCCTCTGTCTGCAAAGCTTGGCATGTTGCAACAATGGCTCTTGCGTCGCCCGTTGCGGCCTGATAAAGCGCATCCCGTGTAAAGGCCTTCAGGGTATCAGCATTATGCACAATCCCAGTCTGAACGGCACTTTCTAAACCATTGGAAAATGCAAAACCCCCAACAGGCAAAACAGAATCTGAAAACTGAAAAAGTTGAATTAATCCTAATTCAGACATTTTACTGAAACCGCTCACTGGCATCGCTGAATTTGGAAATCAGGATTAAGGCTGACATGCACATTTGGAGTATCTGCTCCGCCAAATAATAAGCGGACTTCCGCAGCACTCAGCTTGCTTACGACCTGCTCTCCTGTCAAAAATTGATAAGGCAAATCTGGCACATGCGTCTTCACAATATTTTCCATGATCCGCCTGCTAACGCTTAAGGGAATAAAAATTTGCGCCCCCTTCACCAAAGATTTCCAGTGTAAATTACCGAACAAATTCCCCAGTTCAAAACTGATTTTTAAAAGAGATTCCGATGTTTCGTCTAAAAAAATGCCAGCTTGAAGCACTAGAACTTCTCGCAAATGCACTTTAACGATAAGAGCCCGTTTCTGCGTCTCATCCCAAAGCAGAATATCCCCTTCTTTAAGCAATTGATTTCGATCAAGAAAAATACCTAAATCCTGCCCTTTAGAAGTCGTCTTACGAAAACGACTTTTTTGCGTTTCCCATTCTGTTAACTCAAAAAGATCAATCTCTGCGCCTTCTAATTGGGAGCGCCAATCTTTCTCATCGTTAAGATTTCCGAGAATTTTTGTAATGACAATCATGGCTAAAAATCAAAACGCTTAACCAAAAAAGTAACGCTGATTCAATGCCACAGTGTGAACAGGTTCCATGGTTGTATGTTCGCCATCTACCGTGACCGCAAACGTTTCAGGATCAACATCAATTTCAGGTGTTTCAGCGTTTAACACCATATCTTCCTTTAAAATGGCACGGCAATTATGCACTGCCATGACCTGACGCTCTAAACCAAGCTTTTCTTTAATATCATTTTGTTGAGCCGCTTCAGATACAAAAGTTACACAAGTATCCAGTGCTGTCTTCCCCATAGCACCATACATTGGACGATAAAAAGTCGGCTCTGGCGTTGGCAAAGAAGCATTTGGATCCCCCATCACTGCCCAGTTAATCACACCGCCTTTAATCACCATTTTTGGCTTAGCCCCGAAAAAACGAGGATCCCATAGCACCAAATCTGCCATTTTCCCAACCTCAACAGAGCCAAGAACATGGCTAATCCCTTGCGTAATCGCTGGGTTAATCGTGATTTTAGCGATATAACGCAAAACACGAAAATTATCATTTCCAGGGGCATCTTCAGGCAATTTACCACGCACCATTTTCATGGCGTGCGCCGTTTGCACCAAGCGAAGCCAATTCTCTCCTACCCGTCCCATCGCCTGTGAATCACTCGAAATCATCGAAATCACACCCATATCGTGCAACACACTTTCGGCAGCCATTGTTTCTGGACGCACACGGCTTTCTGAAAAAGCCACATCTGCAGGCACTTTTGGACTAAGATGATGGCAAACCATAATCATATCGAATAATTCTGCCTGACTGTTTATGCCAAACGGCAAAGTCGGATTTGTCGAACTTGGCAAAACATTCATCAATCCTGCCACTTTAATAATATCTGGGGCATGGCCACCGCCTGCGCCTTCTGTATGGAAAGTATGAATGGTTCGACCTTCAAAAGCTTCAATCGTGTTCTCCACATATCCGCCTTCATTCAAACTATCCGTATGAACAGCGACCTGAACATCCATTTCATCTGCAACGCGTAAAGCATGACGCAAAGAAGAAGCAGAAGCCCCCCAGTCCTCATGGACTTTCAAACCTGCTGCCCCTGCCTCAATTTGCTCCCGTAAAGGTGCAAAATGCGCTGCATGCCCTTTTCCCAAAAACCCAACATTAATTGGCAATCCTTCAAAAGCACGCAACATTCGATGGATATGCCAAGGGCCTGCGGTAACAGTTGTGCCGTTAGACCCATCTGTCGGTCCAACACCGCCCCCAAAAAAAGTTGTAATGCCATTAGAAAGTGCGTGCTCAATCTGCTGTGGCGCAATAAAATGAATATGGGAATCAATGCCACCAGCGGTCAAAATAAGATGTTCCCCTGCAATCACATCTGTGGCAACACCGACAATCATTCCAAGAGTCGTTGCATCCATTGTATCGGGATTACCGCATTTTCCAATCGAAGCAATATAACCATTTTTAATACCAACATCGGCTTTAATCACACCCTGTTTTGCATCCAAAATCGTAACGTTGGTAATCACTAGATCTAAGACTTTATCACTGGTTAGATGATTATTTGCGCCCATACCGCCACGAAGAGACTTGCCACCACCATAAACAGACTCTTCCCCATAACCACGCAAATCTTTTTCAATCTCGACAAAAAGCTGAGTATCTCCTAGGCGTATTTTATCGCCAACAGTCGGCCCAAATAATTCAACATATTCTTTGCGGGAAATTGTCGGCACGTCTTAATTCCTTCTACGCTTTTTTCCGTGGCTCATTCATATTTTTGTAGCCCAATTTAATGGCTTCTTCTGTTCTCAGAGCCGCTTTATTCTCACCAGTCCAGGCATCTACAAGATTATTAAACCCTGAAATCGTTTTTCTTCCACCGATTGGAATTAAAGAAACCTTTACCTCATCCCCTGGTTCAAAACGAATAGCTGTACTGGAGGTAATATTTAAACGCTTGCCATAGGCCTCTAAACGATCAAACTGAAGCGCTTTATTCACTTCAAAAAAATGAAAATGCGAACCTACCTGTATCGGACGATCGCCTGTGTTGCGAACGGTAATCAGCGTTTGACGCCTTTTTTCATTAAATCTAATTGGTGTTTCTGCAAACACAAAACCGCCAATTGGAACGTCTTTTTCAGATTGCTCTTCGTCCATTATCTTTCCTAACCTGAAAATGAATTAAGCTTAAAACAGAATAAAAACTTCTATTGAATAGGGTCATGAATGGTCACAAGACGGCTGCCATCAGTAAAAATAGCCTCTACCTGCACATAAGAGATTAAATCAGGAATTCCATCCATCACGTCTTCTCGGGTTAAAACATTACGAGCGACATGCATCACTTCCTCAACAGTTTTACCTTCCCGTGCCCCTTCCATCGCAGCTGCAGTAATAATAGCGACCGCTTCTGGATGGTTAAGCTTGAGCCCCTTTTCTTTACGCTTTTGAGCAACATCTGCCAGCGTATAAACCATCAATTTTTCAATTTCCCGAGGGGTCAATTGCATCGTCTTAATTCCAAAATTCTTAAATCCAGAGCTGTTATTTAAACGAATAATAGGGATTTATCCAGCATTGAGAACCAGCCTATGCCCAATTTTATTGGAAAGCAAAGTCCCCTTTTCAAAAGGGAATTTTTAAGCGTTTTTTTTCTAAAAAAAATTAAATTTTTTTAAATAAAACTCGTTTTATCCCTTGAATCTGGGCACAAAAATCGCTTGAGGTCAAGTATGATTCTCCCATGCATTTCATGCAAGCAAAATGTGCTCAAAACGGAGATATTTATGAATTACAGAAGAGATATTGATTTAGAATTTCTCGAAGAACTTCCGTCCGAAAAATTAAATGATTTAGTTGAAATCATTATAAATAAAAATGGTGTATTAGGATTACCTCGCCTCACTGAAGAACTCACTAAATCTAAGCAATACAAAGAATATTTTCCCGATCATCACAAATATTGAAAAGTTATTGCCTCTGAAATCCAAAAATTTGGAGGAAATACAATTGCCAATTTATGCAGAAAAGAAGAAGATCGCATAAAGAGTCAATTATAAAAGGAAAGAGGAGAACAGTCTAAACAAGTTCATTCATTTGTGCAAAATCTCTTCTATCTGAAGGATTAATTGCGGTACGGGATTGTTTTTTCAATCTTGAATAAATCCCAGCTTCCTTTTTCTTGTTACTTTTCCCAATAGTCTTCCAAACTCTTTGAGTGAGCAGACAAGAACTAAAGGTCTACTTGTGCTAGCTCCCCCTTAATTCTTTTTTTGCAAAGCAAACCCCCCACTTGCGTTAATTGAGTGGGGGGTTTGTTTTAAGAGATGTGCCTTAGTAGCGGGGGGCGACCTACTTTTCCGCGTCTTGAGACGAAGTATCATTGGCGCTGAGGGGTTTAACCATCGAGTTCGGGATGGGATCGGGTTTGGGACCCTCGCCATAACCCCCCGCCGCTGAGGCACATCTGATAGGGATTGTTATAGAAGAGAAGTAAGATTGAAGAAGTTATTAAGAGATGCGTTTGGTTTGTATTGAATACAAAGCTGGAGAGGTCTGGGGGATTAGTATCTGTAAGCTTCATCCATTGCTGGACTTTCACACCAGACCTATTAACGTTGTGGTCTTCAACGCCCCAAAAAGACCTTATCTTAAGGCTGGTTTCCCGCTTAGATGCTTTCAGCGGTTATCCATTCCGAACTTGGCTACCCAGCCATGCCACTGGCGTGACAACTGGTGCACCAGAGGTTCGTTCATTCCGGTCCTCTCGTACTAGGAACAAATCCTTTCAAGTCTTAACGCCCACGGCAGATAGGGACCGAACTGTCTCACGACGTTCTAAACCCAGCTCACGTACCACTTTAATCGGCGAACAGCCGAACCCTTGGGACCTGCTTCAGCCCCGGGATGTGATGAGCCGACATCGAGGTGCCAAACCTCCCCGTCGATGTGAACTCTTGGGGGAGATCAGCCTGTTATCCCTAGAGTACCTTTTATCCGTTGAGCGATGGCCCTTCCACAAGGAACCACCGGATCACTATGGCCGACTTTCGTCTCTGCTCGAGCTGTCACTCTCACAGTCAGGCAGGCTTATGCCATTGCACTCAAAATCCGATTTCCAACCGGACTGAGCCTACCATCGCGCGCCTCCGTTACATTTTGGGAGGCGACCGCCCCAGTCAAACTGCCCACCATGCAGGGTCCTGGCCCGTGCTAAACAGGCTCAGTTAGACAACAGAAACATTCAGGGTGGTATTTCAACAGTGACTCCCTTAAAGCTGGCGCCCTAAGTTCATTGTCTCCCACCTATCCTACACAAA
>CP039460.1:1270000-1380000 GCA_004843345.1 Acetobacteraceae bacterium | reverse complement strand
TCTTACACGATGATACAAATTGGTATCTGTATGTCGGCGGTCAAATGTTACATGGGCATTTTCCCTATGTTGATATTTGGGACCGGAAGCCCTTCGGACATTTTCTACTTTATGCCCCGTTTACATTTTTTGGGGCGTACCGATACTGGGTGTTTTATATTACGATCACTCTTATTGCGTGGTTAAGCTCTTGTCTGATTTATAAAATAGGCCGTGAACTCACAACGAAGCTGGGCGCTTTCGTGGGGGCTCTCTTCTACTGCCCTCTTTTTAACCAATATGATGGGTATGCTGGCCGAGAAGCTATTTTTTTTAATTTAATTATTCTCATCGCTTTCGGACTTGTTCTTTTACGTTTTGAACGTTTGCAAACAAATTATACCCTACTCAAGAAAACTGCCTTTGAAGCCATGATCCTTTTCGGGATTTGCATCGAAATCAAACCAACCGTTGTCGTGGATGGTATTTTTCTAGGCTGTTTTTTTCTCTATCTCTGTTGGCAACATCAAAAATCCTTAACAGACATTCTTTCAAATGGCGTTTTATGGATTTCTCTTGCGCTTTTTCCAACAACTCTAATAGCCCTCATCTACGCCTTGGAAGGATATTGGCAGGAATGGTATTTTGCCAATGTCATTTCCTGTTTTAAGCAACAAAAAGCATATTGCATTCATGCTTATTATAACTGGCTATTTGTTTTTCTCACCGCTTTCATCAGCTTCGCCCTTGCATGGATACAAGCCTATTTAACAAAAGATACAAAGCGACAAAAACTCCTATCTTTCATTGCGCTATGGGGACTTTTTTCTGCTTTATTCGTAACATTTGAAGCAGCAGAACGCCGTTTTGTTCTGGCCTTTCTTCCTATTTTAGCCCTTATGTGCGCTGCTGTCTGGCAAGTTAAATTTCTTGGACGCATTCCTCTCTGTGTTGTGCTCCTTTACGTTGCCTATCGAGGAGAGCATGTCATCCAGTGGCGCGCCTCTTCTCCAGAAAAAATTGCGATTTATGAGACGCAAAAAAGGCTTATACTTAATCATCCTGGCTGTCTTTTCATCTATAACGGCGCTGAAATCCAAGATATTACGCCAGAAACGGCAAATTGCCATTTAACCCGTTACCCCCATCCGAATCATCTTGGACAGCCTTTAGAGCAAGGTGCCCTTGGCCTTAAGGATGAAAATGCGGAAATTGCAGCCATTTTAGCCAAAAAACCAACTTGGATCTCTGTTGGTTATCCCCTTTTAAAACTGAATAAAAACATACCTGAAAATTTGCGCCTTCAATATCAAATGGTTCTAGCAGAACTCCAACAACACTATCATTTAGCGCTTACTGAAACAGAAAACGAAGACGGCACAGGACTATATGAAAGAAACTAATCTCCTTATGGCTCGCCTGAAACAGATAAAGGAATAGCCCTTTCAACAAAGCGCACAAAATAAAAACGGTATAGAAAAATCAGCGCGCATATTGTTAGCGCTCCTGTTGGAACGATATACCGAAAATCTGCCCCTACTCCGATAAAAAAATATCCAGCCAAATAACAAAAAGCAGCAAAAAGAAAACAATTGGCAAACAGAAGTTCTTTTTTTTGGGCATCCTTGCTCTGCCGTGTCCAAACAAAAAGAAAAGGGCAGAGTAAAAACCAGAAATATCCATTCCACCAAGGCATCCAACGAAGAATCTTCTCTAAAAAGAAATATGAATTTATAATCCAAGAAGAGCGTAATTTTTCTGTATGCCCATCAAAATAGTGATACCCCGCAATTTCTGGATGAAATTCAAGATGCCAAGGCTCTCCTTCTCCAAAAGTTCCTATTCCAAGCGTTCCGTTGGTAAAAAAGGCTATACGATGCGCTAAGTAAGCGAGGGGATACTGTTTTAACGTCTCTCGCCAAAGGGGAGAGGTTTCTTCTGGCGACAGGCGCAATCTCTCACCCAAATCTGAACAATGTTTGCGAGGATGAAATTTATTTTTGGGATCGCTCAAATTAACCCAAGCATGATTTTCACCCATCACTTCAATCGGCTTATGCAACTCAGGTGTTGTCCAATTCCCTAAACTATCCCAGCTATGCCTCAAGTAACAGGCCGCGAGCTGATCTGGAATTTCGTAACGCTCCCAGTTTTTCAAAACGATCTTGGAATCAAGCGCATCTTTTTTGAAATGATTACTCCCAGCAATATCAAAGATTTCTAAGCTCATAACGGGATTATCAGAGGATGCCTTTAACAATTTATGATTTAAGACAGGTGTCAAAAGAACAGCGGCAAGCACAATTCCCAACAAGGAAAGCAAAACCTGAATTGAAAAACGCCATTTTCCCAAGAGCAAAAAGAGTAAAGGCGCTGTAAAAAAAACGGCATTAAAGCGCAACGCTGTCATCAAAAATAAAAGAATTAGCTCAAAGATAAATAAGAACCAATAACGGCTTGAATAAAGCTCTTCTGAAGAAAAATGTACAAAAACCCCAGAGAACAAAAAGATAAATCCGATAAGAATATTATCTTTAAGCAATTCTGGTAGAGACAAAAAATAAAAAGGGGAAAAGAAGAGAAAAAGGAAAAGTACCAGAGAAAAGAGGGCTGAAATATCCCACAATAGCAAAACAAGACCAACCGTAAAAGCAAGAATTGGCAAAATAAAGAAAAGGTCTGGCGTTCGAAAAATCGCCATTTCAACCTGCCAAGCTCGCACCATGATAGGCGGATGCCAATCACTTACAGATGCTTGATCCAGCGCTTGTAAATATTGAGCCGTGGCATCATTATGAATAACCCCTGGATACCAAACCCAGAGAAAGAAACAAAAAGAAACAAAGGCCGTCACGATCAAGGAGGATTTGTAGAGTTTTAGGGGAAAAATTTTTTCAAAAAGCATCGCTCCTCCCTTTCTTCTGCATAAAATCTTTCTTAAAGCGCAAAAATTAAGAAAAAGTCTTTATTGTTTTTTCTGCGACGAACATGATTTTGTATAATCGAAAACGAGATTAACGCCAATAAGATCCGCCTCGTAGAAGGCATGTTCCACAGAAGTATCGATTGTGCAATTAAAAAAACTTTTCCCAAGCCCCCGTTCTGTATAAGTCTGAATAGGACGCTCATTCGCTGGACGGTTAGCATCTTTCCAGCCAACAGAAAGATTTTCTGGGAAATTACCTCTACTCCGAATAACCTCACTCAAATATTCGGGATAAACCCAATATCTATTCACAGAAATATCCCAATCGACATCATAATTCTTTTGAGGAAGATAGCGCCAAACTTTATCAATATTGTCCCCGACATAGACTTCTTCCCACTTCCCTTCCAAACCATCAGAAAGCAACATCCTTCTTGTCACTGGAAAATTCCTAAAGGTTCGGACAGCCCTCAAAGCAAGAGGTTCTGGACCATGCGTTGTCCAATATCTTGCGCCTAAAGCCTTAAATTTAATCGCATCCTCGACCATCTGAGAAACAATATAATCATTTTGCTCAAATTGTGCTTTCATCGCATTCGCATAGCTAAAAGAGAGTAAAATTTCAGACAAAAAAGCGGTACAGCACAGCCCATATCTCAACTTTTTCAAATGATCATCTTTAGAAGTAATACCGCATAAAAAACAAAGAAGAATAGCGGCAATTCCACCAAAGCCAATCAGTGTTCTCGGCTGGTAAACAGGTGACGCAAGTAAAATCTGAGGCCCTAAAAGAAAAAAGAATATCCCTAAAACCATGGCAATGGCTAAACCAAACCGAAAGATTTGTTCGCTTCTCTGTGGTGTTTCTTTTTTTTTCATGCCAACGAAAATATTCTTCAAAAGAAAAAGAAAACCTAAAAGGAGGCAAAATCCTAAAAAGCTTCCTTGTGTCCCTTGCGCTATTCCAAGGGAAAGAAGCTCCCAAAAATCCGCCAAATTAGACAAGATAATATGCGGATCAAAGGTTAATAAAGCATGTCTTTCCCCATAACTATCAGGGTCTAGACGCCCTATTGGCAAAAGATTTACGAATTTTGTCTCCACAAAATATAAAATCAGTGCTGATAGCAAGCTGGCAATTCTAAGGCTTAAAATTCTCAAAATTTCCTGAAGCTCTTCTAAGCGAAAAAGAGAAACTAAGGCAAAAAAACAAATAAATGCGCCGTAAAGATTAACTCCCGGCTGATAAAAATTTAGCGCTAAGAAGGGGAAAAGAACATTATAAGAATAAATGAACGATTTCTGATCAATTTTATCGTTCTGAAAAAAAGCAGGAACAGCAAAGGGCATCAGCGCCAAGCTGACGGCAAGCCCCATGGTCAAAGACTCATAACGAAAAGAGAGATTTTCGAGAAAGAAAGGATGAATCGCAACAAAAGAGAACGCAAAAACGCTTAAAAAAAACGAAAACTGAAAACGTAAAGAAATAGCTGACAAGACAAAGGCAAGCGGCGGTATCCATAAAAGTTGTGGCAAAGGCGCAATGTCTGAAAGATGGCAAAAACCTAACGCTCCCATGACTAGCAAACCGCCATAGCGCCCATCATTCAACCAAGTGCTTAAATTCCAATTTTCAACAGAACGCATCAAATCGTCTTTAAAAAGAAAATCTGCGTGAATAATCGGAAGAGTGAATGCAAAAAGTGCCATAGAAATAACGAAAGCTCTTAGTAAAAGCCCGTCTTTTATTTCTATTTTATCAAAAGTAATTGTCATGAAATGTGACACCCTAGTCGCCCGTACAGAATAGACATCTAATAAGGCAAGGTATTCCCTGCTTTCAAGTATTTTTTGAAGTATCAAGAACTCTAAAGCTTATAAGAAATCCTATTTCTTAAATTTAAACCAAATAGAAGTTTTCAAAAGTTAAAGCATAAAGCTCCCCTCCAAAACTATTTGTTGCAATAGTTTAGAACGAATTTATAGTGGCTACACGAAAAACTAGACGCTGAAGGTGATATTTTGGGCATCTCTCTAAATTGGAATAAAATTAAGCTTGTTGTTTTTGATGTCGATGGGACGCTCTACAACCATCGGAGCATACGTAAGCAGATGCTCGTTTTACTCATTAAGAACGCTATCCAGACGCACTCTCTAAAAACTCTGAAATGTATTTACCATTACCGGAAGTTGCGAGAAGTTGCTGGAGACAAACAGATTACCCCTTTCAATGACTGGCTTCTTTCAAAAACATCTGAAAAAACAAGTCTTCCCAAAGAGCAGGTTAATGCGATTGTTCAAGAATGGCTAATCCAAAGACCCCAAGAGTACCTCAAGAATGCTCTTTTTGAAAATGTCGCTTCCGTTTTTGAAACACTCAAAGAACATCAGATCAAAGTAGGTATTTTTTCAGACTATCCTGTGATTGAAAAACTCAACAGTATGGGGCTTTCTGCTGATTACTATTCTGATGCCTCTTCCCCTGAGATTGATGCGTTAAAACCCCTTCCAAAAGGCCTGACTTCTCTGATTCAAAAAGCGCATGTTTCACCACAAGAAACCCTCATGATTGGCGATAGAGAAGAACGGGATGGCTTGGTCGCACAAAATGCGGATACACATTTTCTCCTTTGCGAAAAATGGAATAAAAAAGAAGTTCCACCTGAAGTCTTTTACAAAAAACTCAGTGAAAGTTGCCAAGACAATTTTACAAACCATGCTCTAAGTTAGAAGACAAGCACATAAAATTGGTTATTAGGTCACGATTATATGCCTCTTTTAAGCTCTTCTTCTGGAAAATATCAACATTTAGGAAAACAAATTGACGCTCTCTTCGTTTTCCTAACGGCACCACCGGAAAATCCTCTAAAATGGCGCTCGTCTCTGCGCCTTCTCGCTCTTTTTTGCACCTTAATCTGCTCTTATGCTTGGTATCCCGGTGTCATTGGAGATGATGCCGAAACGCAATATCTGCAAGCCATTCACGCTGCGCCTCTAAGCGATTGGCATCCTCCTTTCATGGCGATTTTTTGGCGTCTTGAAATTGCCCTTTTTCATACGCCTAATCTTCTTAACCTCACCTCTATCTGTTTGAGCTCACTTGGATTGTATCTTTTTGTAAGATTACGCCCCTGTATTTTAAGCCTCATTCTCTTTTTCTGTCTCTTTGCCTCTCCCCTTTTTTTTGGCATGGACGGTACTGTTCAGAAAGATATTCTTCTTTCTTGGCTTTTGTTAATTACAACGGCACTCTTATTTATTCTTCCAGATGTGTCTTCTCAAAAGCAGAAATATGCTTTCAAGCTCCTCATTACATGCCTTCTGCTGCTTTCAGCGCTTTTACGGGTCAATGCTACTTTCATTGCAACACCACTGTTAATTGCGACATGGTGGCACTGGAGGTTTGACTTTAAACACCTGACCGCCAGCCTTCTCCTTGTTATTCTTTCTGTGCCAACACTCAGTTGGATAAACCATACAATCCTTCAAGCAAAACAAGATCATGCAGAGGCCTCCTTACAAATTTTTGATCTCGCAGGCACAAATTTTTATACACACAATAAGCACTTTAACCCTGATCTTGAAAATAACATCGAAACACATCAGGAAATATTTCAGCATTGGGGTACAAAGCCTCTCTCCGAAAAACTGATTGCCTGTTATACGCCTAAACAATGGGATACATTCGGCAGTTGGGGACTAGAAAAATATCCTTACAAATTCCCAGGATGGAATAAATGGAAAGATACCTGGAGTGCAATGGAAAGAGACGGCATCTGGGTAAAAGAACTGGCTCAAGCGGAACAAGACTGTTACCAACTTGGGGGAAACTTACGCAAAGAACCGCCTCAAAAACTTTCATATCTCTGGGTAGAAACCATTAAACAGCACCCCCTAGCTTATTTAAAACATCGCTTTGCGCATTTTGACACTGTTTTTCTCAATCATCTAGATGAAGCCCCTGTTCTTGATCTGCCTTTTACCAAAACAGACGGTGGCTTTAATCCTGTAGGCGATTTCGATAAAAATCTCGTCCCAGCTTATCATCACCGTACGTTCATAGGATCGCAATCTCGGAAGCTCTTCTACAAACACCCCAGATTATGGTCTAATTATGCTATTTTTTGGATCGCCATTTCTTTAGGATTATTTATAACAACCTTTCAATGCCGCACAGCGATAAACTGCTTTTTAAACCTGCTAAGTTTTGCATCTCTGTGTTATCTCTTTGGCTATTTTTTTATAGGTGTTGCTTCTGCGTGGCGCTACATTATGCCGAGCGCTGTTTTAATCATTGCAGCACTTCTTGCTTTTTATGTTAAAAAAGAGCCTATTGGCTCATCAATCTCTAAAAAAATAGCCTTTTTTGTCTCTCTTAGCCTACTCTTCTGGAGTGCTGTCCTTTAAACTTTCAAAGATTTTGACCGTTGCGTTGAGTTTACACATATTTAGGAATTGAGCTTGTCTTCACGTCTTTATAGTTGCGCTGTTGTTATTCCCTGTTTGAACGAAGAATTAGCATTGCCCCTCGTTATTAAAGGTCTGCAAACTTCCTTACCCCAAGCGCAAATTTGGGTCTATGACAATGGATCGACAGACAACACCATTTTAGTCGCAAAATCTCTAGGTGCAAAAGTTCGCTCTGTCCCTTTGAAAGGAAAAGGTTACGCCATTCTCCAAGCGTTTGCCGATCTCTCTACGGATTATCTGTTTATCATTGATGGTGATGCAACGTACGAAACAGCAGCTGCTCCCCGACTTTTAAATCTGGCGATGGAACAAAACCTTGATATGGTAACGGCTATCCGCCGAGCCATTATTGATGAAAAAGCTTATCGTTTTGGGCATTTATTCGGAAACAAAGTCTTAACAGGGCTTGTGAGAAAATTTTTCTCAGGCCTGACACCCCATGACTTACTCTCCGGCTACCGCGTGTTTAGTAAACGCTTCTATAAATCTTTCCCTTGCATCATTTCAGGTTTTGAAATTGAAACCTATCTCACTCTTCATGCACTTACTCTTGCAATGCCAACAGGCGAAATGGACACCATCTATCAAGAACGTCCCTCCGGTTCTGAAAGTAAATTGCGCACCTATCCTGACGGTTTAAGAATCCTTAAAGCAATCATTATTCTTATCCAGCGAGAAAGACCTCTTTTTGCTTATTGCTGGATTAGTCTCTTTATCGGCTTCATTGGCCTCATTCTCGGGCTCTCCCTTATTCCCGAATACCTTACAACAGGCTTAGTCCCTCGCTTCCCTACCGCAATCCTTTCCACAGCGCTCATTCTATTTTCTCTTATCACAGCGACATGCGGCGTTTTGCTGCATAATATTGCCTCTTTAAGACGGGAAAATATACGCTTAACCTATATGCAAAACCACTTAGACGATTGAGCCCTTTCGTCTCGTCTATTATTGGCTTTATTATTTCACATTCGCACGTGCATATAGCTGAACCGCTGCTGCCACAAGCAATAAAGGTGGCAAAAAAGCTGTAATAATAGGGGAAATCCCTGTCACCAATCCAGCTCTATCCAAAATTTCCTGAAAAAGCGTATAGGCAACGGCAATCATAACCCCAATACCAATTCGGCTACCAACCGTTCTTGAACGTGTAGAACCAAAGAGAAAAGGAGCTGCAAAGAAAAAGAGCGCAACAATTGAAAATGGCAAAGCCAAACGGCTCCAAATTTCTCTTTCACACAGCGTCTTAGGCTCACCGCTTACCCGGCCTTGAATAATATGCTCAATGAGAACGCTTGGAGAAACAAAGGTAATGGGAAACGAAAGATAGCGCATCTCCTCTTCGCTCAAAAATGGCTTCCAATCCATGTCAGAAAACGTCTCTTCTGTTACTTTATTCCGAACAATCGTTTTTTTCAGAATATCAGACATATGCCAACTGCCATCAGGATTTGGAACAGCTCTTTCCGCTTTTAAAAACTCCTGAAGTTGTCCTTTATCATCAATAATAAAGCGCTGAATATGCCATGCACGGCCATCATCTGCGAGACTGCCAACCTTTAAAAAAACGCCACCACTTCCCAGCGCCCAAAAAGAATGCCCTGTTGCCTCCTTATCCGAAGACGCTTTTGCCTCAATCGCCTGTGATTTATAATATGCTTGTGGGACGCCAAACTGAGAAATGAAGATTAAGAAAATAGAAAGAGGAATAGCCAGCAAAGAGGCAATCTGAATAATACGCCAATCAGAGACCCCAGCCCCTGTTAAAGCCGTTAATTCCTGATAACGGGCCAGCCCACCTAAACCAATCAATGTTCCTAACAAGGCGGCCATTGGTGTTGTCTCAATGAGCTTACGGGGGACATACAATAACGTCTCCATACCAGCATCAGCTAAAGTATAAGAGCCATCTCCTGACATACCCATAAATGTCACAAACTGTAACAAGCTGAACAGCGCAATTAAGCCAGAAAGTGCAATTAAAAAACCTTTAAAGCTCTCTTTCCAGATATATCGAACCCAAATTGGAGGCGCAATAATTCTCAAGATTTTTTCCTAAACTTCTTCTCAAAACTACTCAAGCCAAAGACCATTTTCAATTCAGATATACCAGACCCATCTGCCAAATATCCCAAAAGCAATATTAAAGTTAATAAAGCTAGCGCAATAGGCCCCCACCAAATCCCTGGAAACATTGGAATGGTCTGACTTCGTGCCCATCCCCGTAACGTCATGTAAGACATGTAGTAAATAAAATAGATGACAATCGCAATTCCAAGCCTGCCGGCTTTACTTTGCCTTGGCCCATTTCCTCGACTCAAAGGCACCGCCAACAAAGCCAGTAAAATAGTTGAAACGAAAGTCGTACAACGCCATTGCGCTTCCACCATCCGATGCCGATCTCCAGCAGGATTGGTCATGAGATTCCAAGTAGAATCTTCTAAAAAGTCTGGCAGACCACTAGGATCTTCTTCTGGTTCTTCCTGAACAGAAGCACGATTACCACGCCGCATTTCCATAATACGATCAGAGATATGTGGAAAAATACCAATTTCATACATGTGGGCATCCTGAAACTGCACCCAATCTCCATGCATTTGCTTATCAATTTTATCTTCATTAAAGACCGAAAAACTTTTACGGGACGCAAGAACCCGAATACGGCTTGTCCCTAATTTTTCAAAAATATAAACCCCTCTGGCTTCTTCTCCCAAGACAGTCTTTCTTTCGAGGTAAATAACCCTATCGCCATCGTCAAGCGTATAAAAGTTGCCTGGAATTAAAGCGCCGACATCCATACCGCTGGTTGCTTCCAATTTTAACCGCTCTAATTTGATATAGGCCCATGGACGTGCAACATTGGAAATAAAAGCAACAATAACCCCCATCATTAAAGCGGCTAAAAGCGCTGCTTTTAAAACAGCAGCTGGGGCAATCCTGAGCGCTGGCACAACATAAAGCTCACTTCCATCATAAAGCTTTCCAAAAGCCATAATAATCGCAAGATAAAGAGAGACAGGCGCAAGCACTTCGAGCGCAATGATCAATTTAACCAACATAATCATACCGATCATATTGGCCGCCAACATTCCATTTGCAGCATCTTGTAAAAACTCTGCGGCGCCATAACTACAAAAAAGCGCACTGGCAATTCCTAAAACACCTGCAAAAGGCCGAAAAATTTCGGATAGGAGATAGCGTGTCAGCAATTTGCTTTCATTAACGCTTATATTTTTCTCTGTCACAATTTCTCTTCATTCTACATTCAACCGCATTTTCCCATTTTAGCAAATAAACGCATTTGCCGCTTCTAAAATTTAAAAAAAAACAGCTCAACTCCCAGTCTAGAAGGCTTTTCTATCCTAAAATAGAAAAAAGACAAATCTTCCCCTCTTTCAAAGGTATAATTTGCTTTATAGAGACTCAAGGAGAATTTTTTTAGAAATCCTTGATAGCTCAAGAAGAAAAGATATACTCTGCCAATCTCTTATGTTTGAAAAATTCTAAACTATGCAAAAGATCTCTTTTTCCTTTTTTCTTTTCGCCTCTCTTTTTACAGTATTCCATACTGATTCTGCGCATGCGTTAACAGCCGCTTACGATGTCGATTTGACGCCAGAGCTTGATGTTTGCCGCTCAAAAAACTGGAATGATAAAGAATTTCGTGATCTTCCTGCAACGCTTCAGAAAATCCGCAAGACAACAATTCAAATTCTAAAAGAGGCGGTTGAAAAAGCATCAACAACCCAACAAAATCAAATCCGTGTCAACAGCCATGCCCTCGAGCATTTAAGACTGGTGACGAATTCCTGCCCGCAAAAGAAACCCTCTCGTCTGCTCTTGCAAGCGGATCCAGATAATAACGAAGCCAATGGCTTGCCAACTGTCGATATTGTCTTAGGACCTTTTACCCGCAATGAATGCTGGAAAATTCTAAAAAATCCTAAAATGCAAACCCTAACGCCTTATTTTATTAACATTGAGCTGGACGGACAGCCAGTTATCCTTGGCAGTTCTGATGATATTTATAAATGTGCCCGTAATACTTGGGCCGTTGCTGCGGAAAACAAATTTACCTTTGTCCTACAACTTGGCAACCCTGTTGCGGAATAGAATCAAAATCTTACAAAAGAAAAACGGGGCTTATTTAAAACCCCGTTTTTTATCATCACAGCATACCCTTAAAAATTAGAAGGTAATCCCAGATTCCAAACCAACAATGGTTGCTGTGGCATAACGATTTGTTGCTCCTGGACTAAACTCAAACTGTATATTTGGACGAATCAAAAGCCACGGTGCAGGCCTCCAGCCATAGTTTATCTCGAGAAGATTTTCCATATGCGGGGCATAACAGCCGCCACCATATCCATATTGATGCGTGTCACAAACACTTTGTGGCAAATCCTTCACCCATTGGGTTAACTGGTCATTCACCCATAGCATTTTACTACCAATACTAATCGTATCATTAGGCCTATTTCGGAAAGTTCCTTTCCGAACAAGCCCCAGCGTCACAAAATACGGCGCAACAGAATCCCGTGGATCACCCCAAGTAAAGCTTCCGAAAATACTTAAGCCTCTTCTGGGATCTTTGCCGTCACGCTCAATCATTCCATCTGCTTGAATCCATGCGCCATAAGGACTTCTTAGCTGTTTCGGATCCGCAAGGATCAAAGCTGAACTCGGGAAAGCATTCCCTGCAAAAGTCGGCAACTGGGAATAAACATCTTTTACCCAACGTGAATCCCAATAAGCGCCAATTTTAATATTGGCCTGCAAAGGTCCTTCATAATCCGAAGAGCCTCCTTTATGCCATCCCAACTGAACTGGAACAAACGCCCCTGTTGCATTCCCTAGACCTAAATTCCAATAGTTGTCTGTTGCCCCAAAATTACTTTTTTCAGCATAGATACCTGCTGAAACCAGCCATTTATCATCTCCTGTTGGATAAATTTTAATGTATCCCCCAGGGGAAGAGCCAGGATACCAAGTATAGCCAGAGTTCATCGCAATAGATTGTGGCATACCGCAAATACCGTTATTAACGAATTGGCAGTAAAGGTTCGCACCCCAATAGCTGGAAGATTGTTCAAAATCCGACTCGGCATTCATTTCACCAATTTCTGTGCGCACATATTTATTCCAGAGCATTTCCCAAGAAAGACGGGTCAAACGGGTAAAATCATAGCCTGGCGTTGTTGTCCCACCCCCCGCAATTTCTTGAACAGAATCTAAAGATGGGATAGCAGACATCAACCCTGTTGATCCCTGTCGCATGGTCATCAAATAATGAATTGTCCCCAAATGGACACCCAATAATTTCTGCATATCTAAATCAACAGAAATAGCCTCTTCGTCCGCAAATTTTCCTGAATGCTTACGGCCGCCACCAACATTGCCGTTCCATTCCATGAGCCAACGCCCGCCAATACTAATCCCTCTATTTTTAAGCCATGAACGCCAGCCTCCCCAATCGCCTGTAACCGTGTCTTGATCCATCCAAGCGGGAAAACTTCTTGGAAGCCATGTTGCTGGCGGTGGCTCATACGTCGAACCGGGACCGAGATAAGGCGCAAATTCTCCCCCAGCAATTGGCAAAGGCATAGAGCCAAAAGCTCTCGTTTCCCTTTTCATTGCAACACTTGCATCATCTTGGCTAAAAAGTTGGCTATTCGTTGATGAACTCGGAGCATAAGACCTAAGATGCCTGCTCCCACCATTCAAAGCAGATGAAAGTTCTGAACTTTTCTTATGCGGTTTAACTTTAATTTCTTCCTCACCATCCGAATAAATTGTCGTATTCGGTGGCGGATTTTCTAAATTTGCACCAGAAGGATCGGCATGAAGTTGGTGAACCGGCAAGCTAACCGCAACAATCCCCCAAAAAAACAAGACGAATCTTCTCTGGATACAAAGGACTCTCCACCCCTTCAAAAAATAAAGTGTAAACAGAAAGCAGATCTTAAGATATACGATTAATCGCTTATCCAGAGATTTCTTTTTCATTAACAGCCGTCCTTAAACAGAGCGTTAGGCTTGGCCGTAACTAAACCCTTGCATTCCAGCAAGCCGTAAAAAGGCGAAGCCGCTAAAAAAAAATCTCTCTTTCACAGCTGGCTCAATCAGAGGTGTGGCTGAAAGCGTCATCTTTAACCTCGTCCATTAAAAGGAATCAGAGTTCTGCTTGCAAAAAGGCTTTAAACCTACAATCAACATCGTTACAAACACCTTTTCATACCGTATCAGGACACACAGCACTCTCTTAAGGTGTTCGAAATCTGCCTAAAGCAACTAAAATCATTAATCCAATAAGCCACTAAAGCAATTGGAGTTTCTAGCTTCCTGCAATCTCTACCTTCACGTTCATAACGATTATTTAGCTAAATGTGAAGGGTCAAAAAGATTCCCTACTAAAATCCGAATCTCTTTTCGCCTTCATATTGCATTAAATAGGCATTCCATTTTCCTCTTTTATCATCGCTCGATCACACCTCAAGCAATCAAAAGGTAATCCCTGATTCTACCCCAACGACTGTTGCCGTTGCATAACGGTTGGTTCCACCGGGACCAAAGATAAATTGTAGATTTGGACGGATTAAGAGCCAATTTGCAGGTCTCCATCCATAGTTTAACTCTAGAGCACTTTCCATATGAGGGGCATAACAGCCTCCGCCATACCCATATTGGTGCGTATTACAGACATTCTGCGGTAAATCCTGCACCCACTTGGTTAACGTATCACTCACCCAAAGTATTTTACCGCCAAGACTGATTGTATCATTTGGGCGATTGCGAAACGTTCCCTTGCGAACAACACCAAGCGTCACAAAATAAGGCGCAACAGAATTTTTGGGATCTCCCCAAGTAAAGCTTCCAAAAGCGCTCAAACCTCTTCTCGGATCTTTTCCATCACGCTCAATCATCGTATCTGCCTGAACCCACACACCATAAGGACTTCTATTCTGTTGTGGATTAGCAAACATCAAAGCTGACGTTGGAAAAGCATTACCAGCAAAGGTTGGTAATTGCGAGTAAACATCTTTCACCCAACGGGAATCCCAATAAGCACCGATTTTAATATTTGCCTGCAAAGGCCCTTCATAATCGGAGACTCCACCTTTGTGCCAACCCAACTGAACAGGAACAAAAGCACCCACAGCATCGTCTAAACCTAAATTCCAATAATTGTGTGGCGCACTCGCATTACTGTTTTCTGCATAAATACCCGTAGAAATCAGCCAATGATCATTCCCTGTTGGATAAATTTTAATATATCCGCCAGGAGAAGCCGAAGGATACCAGGTATAGCCAGAGTTCATCGCAATCGACTGGGGCATACCGCAAATACCATTATTTGAAAACTGACAGTACAAGTTTGCACCCCAGTAGGTTGAAGACTGTTCAAAATCCGTTTCCGCATTCATTTCGCCAATTTCTGTACGGACATATTTATTCCACAGCATCTCCCACGACAATCGGGTCAATCGTGTAAAATCATAGCCTGGCGTCCCTGTGCCACCTCCAGAAATTTCCATTGTAGAATCTAAAGTTGGAATATCAGCATTCAAAGCTGCATTTGATCCCTGCCGCATCGTCATCAAATAATGGATTGTTCCTAAATGAACCCCAAATAATTTCTGCATATCTAAATCGACAAAGATGGCCTCTTCATCTGCATAACGGCCAGCATGCTCACGCCCACCGCCAACATTTCCATTCCACTCCATCAGCCAGCGGCCACCGATATTGATACCTCTATTTTTAAGCCATGAACGCCATCCCCCCCAATCCCCCGTAACAGTTTCCTGATCCATCCAAGCTGGGAAGCTTCTCGGAAGCCATGTCGCAGGTGCTGGCACATAGGTTGATCCCGGACCAAGATAAGGCGCAAAGTCCCCACCTGCAATTGGTAAAGGCATGGAGCCAAAAGCATGGGTTTCGCCCTTCATCGCCTGTGTTGCATCATCTTTACTAAAAGGCTGTATATCACTGGTCCGCTGATTATCCATCATACCATTTGAAGCTGGCGCATAGGGTCTAAGATGTGTTCCCCCATTGAGCGCTGAAGATAAATTAGTCGTACGCCTATGGGGCTTTACCTTAATTTCCTCTTCGTCTTCTAAAGATGCGCTTGTCTCTGGAGGCTTACTCCTTAAAATCACCCCAGCAGGATCTGCATGAACATAATTAAGGGGCGCTGCAATCGCAGACACCCCTAACAAAAATAATACGAATTTTCTCTGAATGAAGCTTACCCTTCTTCGCTTCAGGAAAAAGAGTAAATAGTTAAAATATACTGCTAATTGTTCACTCAGAGATTTTTTTTTCATTAACACCCATCCCTAAAAGCGGAGAGTAAAACTTAGCCCTAAAGCAGAAAGTTAAGCTTGGCCGTAACTGAAACCTTGCATTCTAAGCACGCCGTAAAAGGTCAGTGCTGTTAAAAAAAGGACAAACAGCATCGCACCAAAACACTGCATCATTTCAACATGCAGCAAATGATACAGCCATCCAGATGTAAAAAAAGATCTTTCTTTTAAAACCTCATCCGAGGGGGGTGGGGTCGACTCTGCCATTAGAACCTCATCCATTAGAAGTTACGTCAGTCTTTATCTTCGTCTTGTAAAAATTTCTTTAATTTAGGATCAACCTGACCTAGGACAACCCTCAATGTCACAAGCAAATTGCCTGCAACATGATTTTTATCTGCTGCAATCCCTCGACCGGGAACTCTTAGAACTTTTCCACTATCTGAATCAGCAGGAACTGTCAATCTCACAGGCCCCAAAGGCGTTGGTATTTCCAACTTACCCCCGAGAATAGCAGTTTTGAAATCAATATCAACGATCTCTCTTAAATCTCTGCCGTCACGTTCATACCGGCTATCAGGCTGGACATGAATCGTTAAAAGAAGATTCCCAGCAGGCGCACCGCCACGTCCAGGTTGCCCCTTCCCTTTCAGACGTAATGTTTGCCCGTCCGTAATCCCAGGCGGCACTTTAAAGGTGACAGATTTTCCATTGACAAAAATTTCCTCTTCTCCGCCTAAAACAGATAAAAGGAAGGGAATTGTCATTTCAGAACGGACGTCTCCCCCAGCTCTGGAAGCACGAGAACCGAAACCTCCACGGCCGCCAAAGCCCCCACCGAAACCACCGCCTGTAAAGCCTCTTAAAATATCTTCTAAATCTTCTGGGCTTGCTCCAGCGCCAAAGCCGCCTCCGCCGAAACCGCCGGCACCTCCACCGAAGCCCCTTGGCTGACCTTCCCCATCAATAGATCCTTGGTCATAGCTTTTACGCTTTTCTGCATCACCAAGAATGTCATAGGCCTTCCCAATTTGTTTGAACTTCTCCTCTGCCTCTTTGTTATCAGGGTTAAGGTCCGGATGATATTTTTTGGCAAGACGACGATAGGCCTTACGAATCTCATCGTCCGTTGCAGTTTTAGTGAGCCCAAGCGTAGCATAAAGATCGCTCATATCCGGGTAATTCCTCTTAATCCAATGTTCTTTTTCAAATGTCGTAAGCTTATTACGTTATTTCCTGAAAGAATAGGTAGAAATCGGTTAAAAACCTAGCGTGTGAAGATTCTTGCCAGAATTCCCTGATCATGTTTTTCAATTGGCAGCTCTGTATTGACCAGCTCATCCCCTTGCCAACCAGCACCCATCGCAACATAAAGACCAATCGCATCCTGTAAACGTTTAATACGGGACACAACCCACTCATCTTTTGTATTCAAAGCGGTTTGCTCTGTCACAAGAACATTCAAGAAACTCGTTAAACCGTGGCTAAAGAGCGAACGGGCACGGTCTCGGGCTAAATCTGCCTGAACTTCGGCAGAATAGCGCTCAATCACTGTATAATTATCCTGTCCCCAATCCGTCATGCGATCCTCAACCTCTTGAAACGCATCCAAAACCGTTTGGTGATACATAAAGCGCGCTTTTTCGGCATCTGCACGGGATTGAGAAATTTTTGCCGTCAACTGGCCACCATGCATAATGGGAATAGAAGCCATAATTAAGAAGTTCCAAGCCTGCCCGTATAAAGAAAAGGCTTGATAAAACGCAGAAGCGTTCGGGTTATAGTTCAAAGGCGCATTAAAATTAGGATAAAGCTGCGCCACAGCGACACCAATATTGGCCATTGAAACCGCATAGCGCCGCTCTGCGGCACGAATATCAGGACGGTTCGCAACCACCAAAGATGGCAAAGTTGCTGGCAAAGCAGGCGGCTTTGGCATCGACTGAACGGCTTCGAGTTCCGGTAAATCCTTACCTGGCATTTCTCCCATCAAAACAGCAATCGCATGACGCATCGTCGCCTCTTGCGCCCTCAGTCCCGGCAGTCTGGCACGTTCACTATGAAGCTCTGATTCTGCCTGTGCGACAACGAGGTTATTTCCAACCCCATGGGAATAAAGCCGATTCACCATATCGCAGACATTCGCAGCGACTTTAATAGCCCCCTCAACGACAGCAATACGCTCCTGCGTTCCACGCAGAATCACATAGTCCGTTGCAATTTGACTCAAAATAGAAAGAAGAAGTCCACGCCTGTCTTCAATACTGGCCTGAACAGATCGTGTCTGCCCCTCAACCTGTCTGGAAATTCGTCCGAAAACATCAATTTCCCAGTTGGCGTTCACACCATAGGTAATGATGGAAGCGCCTGCATATTGCCAAGCCCCCGCACCAAAAGTGTTGCCTTGATGGCCTGGACGTAGTGGCCAGTTATCAATCGCTGTGGAATATCTCGTATCCCCACCGCCGGCATCTGCATCGACTTGTGGATACCATTGCGCCTGTGCTTCCCGTCTCAGCGCACGCTCACTCATAATATGGTTCGTTGCGGCCATCAGGTTATAGTTTCCCTTAATGGCACGATCAATTAGCTGATCTAGAATAGGGTCATTAAAGCGACACCACCAATTTCGTAACCCCTGTTCCATATCCGCAATTTCTTCTGCAGTCGGAACATGCTCTTGCGACGAAAAATGCGACGGCAAACGCACGTGGTCCGGTTTATATTCAGGACCAACGGTGCAAGAAGCAAGTAAAAGGGCACCAGCAAGGGCATAAGAAAAAATGCGCATATTACAAGTGATTTTGTAACCACATAATCAGATTTCCACGTCCGCCAGGCGGCTTTGGACCAATGGCAACACTGCCTGTCATACCTGAAACGAGAATGACATTTGGCGGAATTTCATCAAACTCAATACGAACAGGAATACGTTGCGCTAGACGCACCCATGTAAAGATAGGGTCAACGGTTGGCAGGCCGAGACGATCCCATTCCCCATTCTTATCGTTAATCCCACGGCCAATACTCACAACATGGCCTTTTAACAACTCTCTATATCCCATCAATTTAATACGGGCCACATCGCCGATATGCACCCCATGGATTTTTGTCTCTTCCATATAGGCATAAATCCAGAAGGTGCTGGAATCCACAATCGACATCACAGGTTGCCCAATATGGACATAATCCCCGACACGCAAATTGAGATCTGTAATATAACCATCAACGGAGGCATAAACCGTTGAACGCTGTAAATTAACAAGCGCCGTATTTAACTCCGCTTTGGCTTCATTCAAAAAAGCACGCTTCACAACAGTTTCAGAATCGTAATCTTCTTCTTCTTCTCGCGAAACCGCTCCACCCAGCCCTAAACGGCGATGAGCGTTTCGAACAGCGAGTTCGTACTCATCCTGCGCACCAGAAACGCGCGCCTTGGCATGCTGAACGTCGAGCTGAAAACGTAATTTATCCAGAACATAGATCGGATCGCCCCGATGGACAAACTGGTTATCCACGACAGGAATAGAGGTCACGGTTCCCTCCACCTCTGGGGCGCTAATCACCACATACACACGGACACGTCCATCACGCGTCCATGGATTAAGAACATAAACATCCCAGACAATATACCCAAGCCCCAAGGCAAGGATAATCACCATACTGGTCAATAAAGGACGTATAATTGTACTAAAACGACTCACAGACACGTTATCCCAAGATAATGATGAAAGAAGAAATCAAGGCTTAAAACAGAGTCGGTCATAAATACAAAATCAGCAAACTTAAGATGCAACAGAACAGGGCAACCTCAAAAAGAGCCACATGCCAAAACCACTGCAAAATACCAATACGCCACAAAATCGTCCGAAGAAGCACTGTTAAGAAAACAGCGATCAACCCATAAACGGTAATAGGTGCGATATAAATACCAAAAAGATTAAATTCCGCCATCATGATAAGGATGTTATCCCTTCAAGAATATCCTTCGGAAACAACTAGCACTTCATGGGATCAATCAACAGTCTCTTTTTTCAAAAAAGACGCCAAAACAACCCACGTCCTTTACGGCTAAAGTCCATTCTTTTGCGCCTTTTGGCCTCTCGATCTCTTTTTTCATCCTCTCTTCTTGTACTTTTTTTGCTTCTAAAAAAGGGTTGCGTCAACCAGCCTAAGACCCAGATGACAGCAGATTTTCCAAGGGGTGAATTCAAAAAGGTCAGCAAGGTCGAAACAGAAAGTTCACTCCGAAGAAGCTCCACTTTTTCCTCACGCTCCCGATAGACCTCTTTCTGATCGTAACTTGGTTTTCTCGCTTTTGTTGCAAAATAGATACAAAAGAGAAAAGAAAAGAAATCCATAGCGAGCATCGCCAAGGACGCCAAAATAAAATGTCCTGGTAAAAACGCAAGGAAAACTGCCCAAAAGACCGCATGCATTGAGAAAACGATAAAAAGCAAGGAAATTAAAACAGCCCCTATCCAGAGCATTCTATGGCCATAACGCCTAACCGCTAACGCAATCACTTCCCCTTGTAGGCGAAAAAGCTCTTTCACTAACTCGAGTGGACCTTCCATCCTAAACCCTTTTCTTCTGTATTATGATGATGCGCTTTCCAGTTTTTAAGCACTGCTTTATTAAAAAACTGTCTCTCATTATAGATTAAAAAATTCTTATCTCTTCCTTTATTACCAAGGGAATGTGCTTCATGATAGAGAGAATTCTAGATTTAGAGTTTTAATCTCTAAAAGCCACTCCAACCTCTGAAAGAACTCCATTGCCCCCTTTCTGGAAAAATAAACAACTTGAAGATTTTACACACGAAGAATGGGAAAGCCTTTGCGATCAATGTGGACGTTGCTGCTTAAATAAGCTTTTAGATGAGGAAAGTGGCGAAATTGCGTGGACAAAAGTTGCATGCCGTGGTCTTGATTGCCAAACAGGAAACTGTAAAACCTATGACAGCCGTTTTCAGCTTATTCCAGATTGTATCTCTTTGACGCCAGAACTTGTCCGCCAGATTAACTGGTTACCTGTGAGTTGCGCCTATCGCCTTGTCAATGAAGGCAAAGACCTTCCAGAATGGCATCCCTTAAAATCTGGAACGCTTAAAACGGTACACCAAGCTGGCGCTTCCGTTGCTGGCAGATGTATCAGCGAACGTGTAGCGCATGATCTTGAAGATTATATTGTCGACTGGCCCGAAGAATGGCCAACAATCTGCAAAAAGCATAAGCCGAAATAATGACGCAAAATGCCAAAGAACCCCCTTTTCCTTGGCCTGTTAAATGGAAATATTCCAGCCGATCCCGCCGTCTTTCGCTCCGTATTGATCCACGCTGTTCAGGCGTTGTTCTTTCTCTGCCTCTGAATTTTCCGAAAGAAAAAGCACTTCTTTTTATCAGAGCCCATATAGAATGGATTCAAAAACAATTAGAGGCGCTCCCGCCGCCGGCGGATCAAGCGAATGAAATTCTCATTGAAGGCAAAACCTATCCTATTGTTCGTGTCCCCGAACGCCCTTCATTCCGTCCAAAACTTTGCTCAGATAAATTTATCGTTCGTGAGAATGATCCAAATGAACTCGCTAGAATCGAGGCCTTTCTTAAAGCACGGGCTAAAATTCTTTTACCTGTTTTAGCCAAAAAATGGTCGGAAATAATGCAGGCAGAATTCAGCCGAATCACCCTAAGAGATACAAAAAGCCGTTGGGGAAGCTGTAACACTCAAAGAGCGATTATGCTAAACTGGAGGCTGATTCTTGCACCAAAAGCCGTCCAAGAATATGTCATTATCCACGAACTTTCCCATCTGACACATTTCAATCATTCCCCAGATTTCTGGGCTTTAGTCGAAAATTTTTGTCCAAATGGGAAAATTGGACGAAAAGAAAGTGAAAAATGGCTTAAAAATTATGGCATAAAATTACAAAGAACTGTATAAGAGTTTCATCGAAGCTGATGATATGCTTTTCAGTTGAGATTGCGAGCGTGGCGGAATGGTAGACGCACAGGACTTAAAATCCTGAGTTCCGATGGAACGTGGGGGTTCAAGTCCCCCCGCTCGCACCATCTTTCCCAAATATTTTAGCGCTAAAATTCCACAGAGAAAATTAACTGTGGTGTAAAGCGACCTTTCTAAAAAATTACGAAAACCCATTTAAAAATGGGTTCGCAATACTCTCTTTTTTTTAATGGTTATGGTTGCATCCAGCGCCATGCCCATGGTGATGGGCATGATCTGCGTCATTTCCAGCCGCAGCGCAATGATGGCAGGCCACCCATTTATGCTCTCCTGATTTATAATGCTCTTTTTTCCAAACAGGTACACGGAACTTAATCGCATCAATCACATAACGGCAGGCTTTAAAAGCATCATCACGGTGCGCCGCAGATGCCCCAACCCAAACAGCCATATCGCCAATTTTTAAATTTCCATAGCGATGGCATGCGGAAACACCGATAATATCAAATTTTTCAAGCGCTTCCTGAATGATTTTTTCGCCTTCTTTCTGCGCTAATACCTCATAGATCTCATATTCAAGGCCTTCAACATCTTGCCCTTCATTATGATTTCTAACCCAACCTTCAAAGGCGCAATATCCGCCAGCTTCTGGCTTATGAAGCACTTTTGCCCATTTCGTAACGTCAACGGGCGTGCTGGATAAAAAGAACCCTTCTTCCTTCATCAAAACCTATCTCCTCTTTCAAACCTATATCTTCGAAACAATCAGAAATTAACCGCCTGTAACAGGAGGAATAAACACAACAGTATCATTCTCTTTGACAGGATGATCCCAAGGCACAAATTCATCATTCACAGCTGCGCGAATATCTGAAATTGGCATCGGAAAACGATAACGGTCTTTGAGACTCTCATAGAGACCTTTAAGACCAGAATCTGGCATCTCTAAGTTCTCTCCTGACTTTCCTGCTAGTTCTTTAAGATGTGCGAAATACTCAACACGAATTTTCATAAGGCTTCTCCCTTTTGTATTTTCTGCCATTCTTCAGGTGTATTAACATTATCGAGCATATCCCCTTCTGGGATGAGAAGATATTCTGCCAACCCTTTAAAAGCCTGTCTTGGACAATGCGCTCCCTCTTTTACTTTTACTTCGAGAGATTCAAGCGCTTTCGGTTCCCAAATTGCGCAAAGAGGCTCTGCTTTTCCATTGAAAGGGCTTTCCCATGAAAAAACGACAGGTTTTTCCGCCTCTTCTCCATGCCAATTTGCTCTTGCCTCAACCAAGGGATCAAGCGCTTTTTCATCTGCAAAGGGAAGATCACAAGCCAAAACGAGCCACGCCGCTTCTGGATAAGCACGATGTGCTGCCAACAGTCCTGCATTTGGCCCTTCAACATTTTCAATATCAAAAAGAGGCGTATAATTTTGACGCAAAGGATCAGAGGCTTGATCCTTCCTCAAGGAAAGAAACTGCTGGTCTGTAAATTTTTTAAGCCAATCCATCGCCCGAACAAGCTGAGGCTTTCCCTCATAGCAGAGCGCTGCTTTATCTTTGCCCATACGCTTGCTTTTTCCACCGCTCAAGAGCAAGCCAAAAAGCTTTTCATTTGAAAAATTAGTCGGCATAAGCCTCTTTAACCCTTTTTTCTTTAGTGCTGATTGCGATTAAAATCTCTTTTACCACCGCTTTTTGCAATCAATTTTGTTTCTTTAATAATCATGTCATGGCTCAATGCCTTGCACATATCATAAATTGTCAAAGCTGCGATTGAAGCGCCTGTCAGAGCTTCCATTTCAACGCCTGTCCGACCAGAGCAAGAAGCCGTCACTTCTATCACTGCCTCGTCACCTTCCATATAAATTTCAATATCACAACCGTTTAAAGGAAGCGGGTGACATAACGGAATAAGATTGGAAGTTTGTTTAACCCCCATAACGGCAGCGATACGGGAAACCGTAAAAACAGCACCCTTAGGCGTTACATAATCTGTCTCTCTCAATTTTGCGGCGACTTCTTTGGGAAAAAGCAAACGCGCCTGTGCCGTTGCCTCTCTCGAAGTAATCTGTTTTTCACCGACATTCACCATTTTTGGCGCACCATCTTGTTCATTCACATGACTAAGCTTGTCAGTAAGAAGGCCTGATTCTTTATGTTCTGTCATTTCATCCACCAATATAATTCATTTCAATACGCCGTCCGCCAGGAATATTTGTCTGCCTATGGGTTTTCCCTTCTTCATTTAAAAGAGAATTTCGATCTAAGCTGTAACGATCCTTACGGTCATGCCAAATTTTTTCCAGGAATTCTTTTATTTTCTCCGAATCTTTTGCCTTAATCAGAGGACGCAAATCAAAGCCTGAATCTGCAAATAAACATGTATAAATTTGCCCTTCAGAAGAAAGCCTTACGCGGGAGCAATCTGCGCAAAAAGGCGAACTTACAGAAGAAATAAATCCAACCTCACCTTTCCCATCTTTATAACGGTAGCGATCTGCAACCTCACCTTTATAGTGAGGATCTAAAGGCTCTAACGGCCAGCGAGCGCCAATAAGGTCTCTGATTTCCGCAGAGGAAACGACCCTGCGCATACTCCAACTATTGCGCGTGCCGACATCCATATATTCAATAAAACGCAGGATAATATCCGTATCTCGAAAATAAGCGGCCAAAGGAATAATCTGATCGTCATTCACATTCTTTTGAATAACCGCATTAACCTTAATCCCTGCTGGAAAATTAACTTCTTGCGCAGCCTGAATCCCTTCAAGCACCTGAGAAAGTTTTCCACGTCCTCCCGACATGCCCTCAAAAGAACTTTGGCTCATCGCATCTAAACTAACAGAAACACGGCTTAATCCAGCATCTTTGAGAGACTGGGCATTCTTCTTCAACAAAATTCCATTTGTTGTTAAAGCGATATCCTCAATTCCCTCAATTTTTTTCAAGCGGGCAATTAAATTCTCTATGCCTTTACGCAAAAGGGGCTCTCCGCCAGTCAAGCGCAATTTTACGACCCCCAGAGAGGCCGCAACTTTTGTAATTTCTTCAATCTCATCAAAGCTTAAACGCTCCTGAGGAGAGAGAAACTGGTAATTATCATGAAAAGTTTCTTCGGGCATGCAATAAGAGCAGCGCAAATTACATCGGTCCATAACCGAAATTCTTAAATCTCTTAAAGGGCGCTTATAAAAATCTTTTAGCGCACCGCCTGACACATTAGGCTGCATTTTTAGCCCCTAATCCAAAAAAAAGCATATTTTCATCTCTAAAACAGGTTTACATTAAAATCTAAAAAAAGCGCTTACCAAGGGTAGAACGAAACCAAAGAGCCTGCATTAATTTCACCCTTGCCTGCTGGGATTTCAGCAATCCCATCCGTATCTCCCAAATGCATAAAGTCTCCAGAGGTTGGCACATGATGCGGAATCAAAACAGCCCTTTCCTCTTCCCACACTAAGCACACAGGTAAGAAAAAGGTTCGCTTATCCATGGACTGAACCGTCTCTTTAATCATCGCTTTCCGAGGCAATAAAGCACTACGGTCTTTCATTGCCGCTTTGAGCAGCGGTAAAACATATCTTGCAGAACAAGCCATTGCTGAAACAGGATTGCCTGGCATTCCAAAAATGCGCTGTCCCTGAGGACCAATCCCGAACCACATCGGCGCACCAGGACGCTGCGTTACACGGTGTATAAGTTTCTTTGCCCCCACTTTCTGCAATGCGGATGGAACATAATCAAATGCTCCCATAGAAACGCCACCACTGAGAATAATCACATCCGATTCTTTTAAAACTCTTTGAAGCGCTGCAACCAAGGTCTCAAAATCATCTGGAATATGTTCAACATGACTTGGTTCAAAACCGCCAGATGCCAGAACACCCCGCATCATAGAATCGTTTGAGCGGCGAATCTGCCCTTCGCCGACTTCAGCATCCACATCAACCAATTCATCACCCGTTGCCAAAAGCGCAATTTTTGGCAAACGATAAACTGAAACTTCAGCGTAGCCATTTGCAGCCAACAAAGCCATCACAGGCCCGTCGATTCGCGCCCCTGCAGAAAGGAGTAAATCGCCTTTTTGCGCATCCGAACCTTTTGGATGAATAAAACGCCCTGCAATACGGGTGCCACCGTCTCCTGGCTTTAGGAAAACATCCATCTCTTTACGCACCAAGGCTTCAACAGGAATAACGCAATCAGCACCATATGGAAGAGCTGCCCCTGTCATAACTTCCCAACAAACATTTCCTTCTGTCAAAGTTGGAATTTTCGCACCTGCCTGATGACGGCCAAGGCATTTCAATGGAAATTCATCTGCAGCACGGCACGCAATCCCGTCCATCATCACACGATTAAAAGGAGGCTGTGGACGTTCTGCTGAAACGTCTTCAGCTAAAACTCTGCCCGCTGCTTTAAAGAGAGCACATTTTTCAATGCCAAAATCCCCAGCATGTCTCAAAACAATTTCTGTTGCTTCTTTCACCGTTACAGCAGCGCACATTCTTCACATTCCTCCGAATAATCTTTCGAGATTGTCCATCTTAACACAATTAAGCGTAAACTTTTACCCAACCATGCTTATCTTCTGCTCTGCCTTCCTGAATATCAAGCAATGTCTTTGCTAAACGGTTCGCAACAGGAAACCCTGTTTTAATCCCTTGAAAAGAAATTGTTTCAATTTCCCCAGTCTTTGTTTTCCGCACTAATTCTCGAATAGGAACAATACCAACAGCCGTTCCTGAAGAAAAAGCCTCCGTAATCTCGCCTGACTTTCCGCCTTCAAAAACAGCATCAATGGAAATTTGCTCTTCTCTCATTTCCATTCCAAGATCACGGCCAATGGCAAGAATACTTTTTCTCGTAATCCCTGGAAGAATAGATCCGTTCAAAGGCGGCGTCACAACAGAACCATCCTTTTTAACAAACATAATATTCATTGCCCCCGCTTCCTCGATATATTTTTGCTCTTTTGCATCAAGGAAAAGAGATTGATGGCAATTTTGCTTTTTTGCCTCAAGCTGCGCCGTGAAACTCCCTGCGTAATTCCCTGCAGCCTTCACGTCTCCTGTCCCGCCTGGCGCTGCGCGTGCAGAATCCGCAATCCATAATTTAAGAGAAGCATCTTTGTCCGAAAAATAAGCCGTCATTGGAGAACCAATCAGCACAAAGATATAAGAATTGGCTGGACGAACCCCCAAAAAAGATTCCTCGGCAAACATATAGGGGCGCAAGTAAAGACCGCTTCCCTCTTCTTCAGGGGTTAAATGCCCATCCTTTTGCAGAAAAAGCGATAGTGCCTCCGAAAACATTTCATCAGAAACTTCTGGCATCACCAAACGCCGTGCCGACTGACGAAAACGCTCCGCATTTTGATCACCTCGAAACACAACGACCTTGCCTTCTTGATTTCGTCTGGCTTTCATCCCTTCAAAAATGGCTTGCCCATAATGCAACACAGCAGCGGCTGGCATCAATGAAAACGACTTTGTCGGTGTAACTTCTAATGGACTCCAGCCCTTTCCCTCTTCATAGCGTGCCCAAACCATATGAGGGGTAAAAACGCTTCCAAATTTTACAGGAGCGCTAGAAGATGGTCGTGTCATAAGAATATCCCCAATCATGTAAGCCGTTGCCATAAGGCGAATATAAAAACCTAGCTCTAGCCATTTTAAAATCTTTATTGCCCAAAAACCAGAAGCAGAAACAAAAAATGCCAGCGGAGCAAAGCTCTGCTGGCATTTACTTGTTCTGACAATCCTAAACCAATTAAAAAATTGGCACTGGAAAAATCAGCGTTTAGAGAACTGGAAGGAACGACGTGCTTTTGCGCGACCGTATTTCTTACGTTCAACAACACGGCTATCACGTGTAAGGAAGCCTGCCGCCTTCAAGGATTTACGCAATTCTGGTTCATAATTAACCAATGCACGGGACAAACCATGACGCAACGCACCAGCCTGACCAGAAAGTCCCCCACCAGAAACAGTGCAGTAAACGTCAAATTCATTATGACGGTTAGCAACCAAAAATGGCTGTGCAATGATCATGCGAAGAACAGGACGTGCGAAATATTTCTCAGCAGATTTCCCGTTGATGCTATACTCCCCTTTGCCTGGTTTAATCCAAACACGGGCAACAGCGCCTTTACGGCGACCTGTACCATAAGAACGACCCTGCGCATCACGCTTTGGCTGAGCAGGGGCAGCTTCTTGTCCATCTTTCAAAGCTGCAAGAGACTCAAGCCCTGCAACATCTTTTGTAATTGTTGTTTCTGACATACGCTCTATCTTACGCCTTACGATTTACGGTATTTTTAGAATTGAAGGCCGCTACATCCAATTTTTCTGGATTTTGTGCTTCATGCGGATGCGCATCTTCTGGATAAATAAAGAGATGACGCATTTGCGCACGCTGAAGCGGACCACGTGTAATCATACGTTCAACAGCCTTACGCACCAGATGATCTGGATTATGGCCTTCTAAACGTTGAGCAACACTTCTTTCTTTGATTCCGCCTGGATAACCTGTGTGGTAGTGGAAAACTTTCTGAGAACGCTTTCTGCCTGTCAAACCAACATGTTTGGCATTGATCACGACAACCGCATCGCCACAATCAACATGTGGTGTATACTGTGCGAGATGCTTTCCTCTTAGTCGATTTGCAACGATGCTGGCCAAACGTCCAAGCACCAAATCACGCGCATCGATAAGAACCCATTTGCGCTTTACTTGAGCCGGCTTAAGAACCGGTGTGGATTTCGTAAGTGACATATTGTCTTTCCGCGTTGAGCTACATCCCAAAATATTTTCTAAACAAGCCCCATTGCTTCTTAAAAAATCCTTGGGAAAATGCTTTAAAATAATAACTCTGTTTTTGGACACGCCACCGCAGTAGCTTCCTCTGTCGCTAAGGGAGCAATCTCCCCCTGCCTCCAAAGGTTTTGACGGTGTGCCCCACCGCCCAAATAGAGAAAATCAAGTGCTTGCTCTCTACGAAAAAGCCCACCTGCTCTATATTTAGTCCTCTCTTATCCCCTATTTAGGACAAATTCGTCAAGACTCTTTTTAACAAATCAAAACGCTAAAAAGCGCAGAAATCCAATCTTTTTTAAAGTATGGTAATATAGTACCGCTATAAATATAGCACTTAGCAAAGCATTTTTTTTACAAAAAACCACTTCTTCCGCATTTTAAATCTTAAGCAAGATACAAATCTCTTAGATTCTTCCTTAGGAAAAAAGGATTTCTTCCTATATAATTACCGAAGAATCATTCAATATCTTCACTTTATGTAAGGAATTCTCCTGATATGCGGCAGGGATGGCTCGCTCTTATTACCCTGGCAATTGCCAGCACAATTGCGGGCGCTGAGATTCTGCATCATACGAATGAAGCCAGCCGACATGACATTAACGATTTTTTAAAAAATATTCCGCCTGAATTTGGCTTTAAATACAGCAAAGTGACACCCGCTATAACCATTCAAGGGATGAATATTGAGGATGCGTCCTTTCACTTAGGAACAACCCAATTCTTTTTCAAAAATCTTTGCCTCGGCCATCCACATATCGAAGAAAATATTTTAAAATTTTCCAGCGTTACGGTGGATCAAGCTCAAATCATCTCAGATGAACATACTTTTTCCTCTCAAAAAGGTATTCTCCGTCATTTAGAAATCATTCCATCAGCCTCAAAGCAACGCAAATGGGATGAGTTAATTTTTGATGAAAATACCCTTAATGAAAATGAATCCTTTGTCCCGTCTGCTCCAGAGAACAAAGAAGTTGTCGCAGCCTTCTTCAAACGTGTTTCAAATCAAAACCCTACCCTAGGCAATATTCGTTTTGGCCGCCTTCAGTTTGAAAAAGTTAAAATTGATAAGAATTTAAACACAGCGGAAAAAAGCTCTCAAAACCAGCTTACCCCTACCAAAACAAATCTAGAAAACAACTCTAAAGAGAATATTCAAGCAGACACAATAAAAAATCTTATCCAAAAAGACGGATTCATCATTCCAAGCCTCTCTCTTGAAAATATTAATCTTGAAGGATATGGCACAGGCGCACATCCTGTTGCTTCGGTCAAAAATTTAAAAATTAAAGTTCTCTATAATCTTCTCCATCAGAATCTTCGTAATCAAGATGGTGCGGTTCACGCCATCGAACTCTCTTTAGACAATGGCGAAATCCACGAAGGTGGCAATCTTCTCCAACGCCCAGGCAGGGAAGAAATCATGGCTGCACACCAATTTTGGGATGATCCCGAGAAGTTTTTCAACACAGCACCATATGGCTTAACACTCATTGGTCTCACCACAAAAATCACGGCGCCAGCAGAACCTGAAAAAGAATTTAAAATTCCAAAAATAACAGGAGAACGCCGCCTAAGTGCTGTAAAGGACAAATGGGCGTTTAAGTCTTATTTTAACATTATTGGAATTGAAAATAACTTTTCTCACCATATTCCCCTTTCTGAAGAAATTCATGAAAGCTTGAGTACGCTTGGTCCAATTCTCAAAATTACGGCGCTTTCTGTCCCAAAAGAAACCACGACGCTAACACCAGAAAGTTGGCTCTCTAAATTTTCGCTTGATTTTGAAATGACAAAACAAGCTCAGATCAAAGGCTCTTTTGCCTTCTCTTATCCGCCACTTACAAAAAACATTTTCGAAAGTAGCCTTCTTAGACTCAACTGGGAGGATAATTTTAAAATGAGTAATCTTTCCTTAAGCTTCTCAGGGCAAGACCTCTCCCCTATCCTTTGCAATTCTTGGAAAGTTCTAAAAGATGTCCAAACGACTTCATGCGCTAAAATTCAGGAAATATTGCACGACAATGCCTTTCACAACCCTTATTTTGAAACACTCGTCGAATGGATTGCAAATCCAAGAAAAAAACGCCTCAAAACCACCTTTGATTTCTCTCATTTTTGGGGATGGAATAACTTGCCGCCAGAACAAGCTTTAGGGCAACTTCCTCTAAAGGAAGCTGTGATCAAACAATCTTTTTAGCTTAGACGGCTAAATCAATCCTATGATGCCAAACCCTCCTCACATTCTTATTTTTGGACTGGGAAATGATTGCGCCCAAAGCGCTTTAGAATATTTAAAAATAATCTTTCCAAAGGCTCTCTTCTCCGGATGGACAAATCATCCAGAGAATATCCCCCCGTCTTTACATTCCTTTTGCCAAAAAATAGACGTAGGAGATCTCAATCACTTGCAAGAGAAGAATCTCTTTAACGGCTATAACCTGATTATTTTCACTCCCCCAGCACGCTTTTTACCCAAAATTCTTGAAAGAAGTCATTGTCCTATCGTGGCTCTTGGATCTACACGAAAATATACTCAATGGCCTGATTCTTATGCATTGGAGGTTTTAAAAGCAGAACGACTTCTTTTAAAAACTAACCGTCCTTCTTTTTTCCTTCATCCAACAATGATTTTTGGAGATAACAACAACCAAAACATCTCAAAACTAGCTAAAATTGTTCAAAAATTTAAAATCCTTCCCCTGCCTCAAGGTGGGAAAAATCTAATTCAGCCTATTCATTACCAAGATGTCGGGAAATCCATCGCAAAAGCTGGAGAATGCCTGTTAAAACAAAGAATTCAAAAGCCAGAATCTCTTATTATTGCTGGAAAAGAAAGCTACACATATAAGGAGGTCATTTTGTTTCTGTCTAATGCACAGAAGCTCTCACAACGTTTTATTGTCCCTCTGCCTTTATGGCTTCTATTGCCTGGCAGTAAGCTTCTTAAGCACTTAGGGACACTTATCCCAAAATATGCGAGCCTTTTTCCTACGCCTCAAGCTATTCGGCGTCTGACAGAAGATAAGCATTTTTCAATTTCTGAAATGGAAGCTACTTTAGGATTTTCGCCACAAAGCTTAACACTGGAAAACTGGCAAAAAAAAATCTGCTAAAAAGCAGACAATAAAAATCCAAAAATGTGCTGGGGTGAATGATGGGACTTGAACCCACGACCACCGGTACCACAAACCGGCGCTCTACCAACTGAGCTACATCCACCAGCACGAATACCTCTTTAGAGAAAATGCTTAGAAACGTCCAGCCCTAAATTTATAAAAAGTCATCTTTCTTAAAAAAAATCTCTTTTTCCCCTTAAAAAATCCCTCCTTTATATGCAAACAGGGGCTAAAAGCCCCTGCTCTAAAATAAAATCAGCAAAACTTATTTTTTTGTTTTTACTTTTTTCACTTTTCGATCTTTTGGCGCAATCAAATGGCTTTCTTTCATCAAACGGTCTATTGTCTGAATCACATATTCAGAAGTAATGATGCGTGTGCATTCAAACTGACGTTGCGTCTCTTTATGCCTTGGGCAGAAGAGATAATTCGAATGCTCAAAAGGGACGCGAACATCATGCCAGCAAGAGTTACAGCCATTTGCAGAAAAAATGCGCCAAGGCGTATAGAACTCATTGCGAGGATGTGTAAAACCCGAAATCATAATGATTTTGGCATTCACCGTCCATGCCAGCCAAGAGAGACCTGAAGACAATCCGATAAAAAAGTCGGCATATTTAATCCAACGCGCACGCTCTGCCAAGGGTCTGTTGCCTGTTTCATCTTCCACCCCATTTGGAAGGTGATTCCAATGAATGCCGTGCCCTGTAACGGGTTCTTTATCAATGCAAATCACCCGATATCCCAACTGTTTTAAATAATCGACCACCGCATGCCAGCCTGTTGGATTATTCCATAACTTACATGCACTCGAACCTTGTACAGCAATCACAACATACGGGTCTGGAATCGGAGGCGCATCAGGCTCTGCGACAACAGGCACAGGAGCTTCCTCTGTTAGATCAACGCCAAGAAGTGCGCCTGCCGTACGATGAAGCCCCAACATACGGAAATCATCAGGTTGAAACTCATTCGTCTCATCTCTGAAATACAGCCCCATATAGTAGGTTGCATACATCTCCTTACGGATATCATCCGAAAATTCATCCCGCACCATAAAAGTAATGTGCTTATAACGCGTTGCAAACAATTCCCGAATATGCTCTGCCACAATCACCGTTAATTTACAGTCATGCACCAAAGCAAAACGTGCCGCATAGGTAAACCAGGCAATTGAATCCCCTAGCGTTCCACCTGGAAGAACAATCGCAATTTTCTTTCCCTTACCATTCCAACTATGCGACCAAGAAAAACCAGTCTCTTCGTTAACTGCTTCAAGACGCAAATTCATCCAGTATTTCTTACGGGCAACAAACGTAACATCTCCCGCACGAAATTCATGCAGAATACTTGCTGTATCCAAATCCCGAACACGAATAATCCATTTGCCCGCAGGCACATAAATCCGTGCGCCGATATTGAAATCGTATCGAATTCCCTGCTCACCTTCCTGTGTCAGCGCTTTTGAAGGTGGCGGAAAAGCATCCTCATTAACTTTTTTTTCAACGACAGGCGCTGGCTTTTTATCCTCCGATCCAGCAGGGGCTGCTGGTGCCAATGTCTGAATATTATGCAGCACATTTTTTAAAGCTGAACGGTCTTCTTGAGGTGAAGGCGCAACGGAGATTTTTTGATCTGAGGCGACAGAAGAAGTCATTGTGGCTGCCCTTTCTTTTTCGAAGATTTCGGAGTGCCCTTTTTAGAAGCCTTAGCTGTGGGTTTTGCCACGCTTTTTTTCTCTCCTGACTTTTTAGGTACTTTCTTTGTAGAAGCGCCCTTCTCTTTCGCTTTATGCGCCTTAACGACTTTCTTTGGCCGCTCTGGCATTTCAGAAAAAAGCTTTAACCGGTCTCTCTTTTCCTGAGGTAAATCTAAAATCAGATCGCTACAGGCTTGAATCACCTGATTTCCAGAGATTAAACGGCTGCATTCAAAAGCGCGGTCTGTATTTTTATGACGTGGGCAGAAAAAATAATCTTTCAAATCCAGTCTAATCGCTAAATCATTTGCACAGCCATGACATACATTTCGGTTAATAATCCGCCACGGTGTCTCAAACTCGTTGTAATCTTCTGTAAATCCGCCAACCATCACAACTTTCGTTTGAGCCGCCCAAGCGAGCCAAGACAACCCTGAGGAAAGACCAATGAAAAAATCAGCATGTTTAAGCCATCTTGCACGCTCTTTCAAAGGACGGTTTCCAGTCTCATCCTCTACCCCATGAGGAATATGTGTCCAAACCGTGTTAACGCCCGTTACACGAGCCTGATCAATACAAATAACACGATAGCCCAAAGATTTTAAAAATTGGACAACCTGCCGCCATCCGTAAGGATTATTCCACATCTTCCCTAAACCAGATCCCTGAACGGCAATCACAACATAAGGGTCTTCAATCGGAGGTTTATCTTCAATATCAATATCTGGACGACGGTTTTCAGGCGTTAAGCCCAACATATAAGCCCCCATCCGTCCAAGACCTGCCTGACGATAATCCAAAGGCTGCCAATTCCGGCTCACATCATCAAAAAAGACGAGAACTTTATAAGAAGCATAGCTATCTGTGGGCACTTTGTCCGCAGTCACAAAAGTAATATCCGGATTTGCAGGCGCTAAAATTTCGGCCAAATCAGCCCGAACAACGCAAACCAGCTCTGCCTTATGTTGCCGTCCAAAAGCCATTGCCTGACCGACCCAAGCTAAATGATCCCCTAAACCGCCCAGCTCCATATGAACGACAACTTTTTTGCCATATAGATCACATTTATGTTGAAAAACGGGCTCTGCCTCACTTTCTTCCCAAACGGTAATTTGAAAAGGCAGATAATAGTGTTTTGCGCTCTGAACCCGTCCCCCTTGATCAAGCCACTGATCGAACAAAACAGTATCTGTCCCCGTATCACGGAACTGAACACGCCATTTTTTACCAGAAGGCACATCCACACGGCAGCCATCATTGAAATCAAAGCGTATCCCTTTTGGTCCCTCCATGACTAACTGTGCTGGTGCGGCCTGTTGCGCGGAAGGCTGCTTCTTTTCCTCCATCGGAGATGGAGGCTCTGGCATTGGAAGCTCCATAACGGGATTTTTTGCAGCAGACGCTTCTGAAGAAACGGCCTCTTTGCTTTCTTGCCCCTTTTCCACAGACGGCGCTGTGTCTACTTTTGGTTCTACTTCACTGCCTGAAAGCATCACGGAATCAGCCATTCCACCTCCTTATATTCTGCAACTTTTAAATCTTTAGCGCCAAACATGTACTCTCCCCAGGTTCTCAAATGATTTGACCTGAAATTTTCTGCACTGGCCTTAAATCTCAATTTTCCATTTGGTGTTCGGGAAAGGCCACCCTTCGCAACAAAAAAAACTTTAACAGAACGCGTTCCACAAATTTCAAACAAGCGCCGTGCCCCTGCCAAAGCCGCCTCTTTAGGCCTTTTTAACTGTGGATCAGCTTCCACTAAGGCATAAAGATGCCCCCCTTCGGGATAAATCACAATGGCTTCTATTCGGCTATTCTTTTTTTCTTCTGGCTGAAAATCACGCATCGCTGAGCGCACTTCTTCTGCCAAATCGTACGGATCAAAAAATTTGCCTTCTTGTATCACCGCTTCCACAACACGACCAAGGACAAAAAGCTCCTCCCCGAAAAGAAAACCAGCATCCCCTGTACGAAACCATGTTTTTCCAGCCTCATCCTCATAAAAAAGAACAGGCCGCTGGCTTAATTCTGTACCCTCACGCTCAAAAGACCCAATATAGGATTTCGCAACACATGCCCCTGTAACCCAAATGTCACCAACTTCACCAGATTGCAGCCATTCATCGGTTACAGGACTGCGTACCCGAATCTCATGGTCTGGCAAAACAGCACCACAACTCACGAGAAAACGTGTATCTTCTTTTTTATTCTCTAAAGTGGAGAGAACAGCATGGCCTTCCGCCATTGCAGAGCGCAGAAACCCTCTTATCTTCAAGCCTGTTTCCGAAGTAATAATCAACGTTGTTTCTGCCATCCCATATCCTGGGCGAAAATTCAGCGCAGAAAAACCATTTTCCTCAAACGTATTTGCGAATTTTTGCAAAGAAGCCGCATGAAGAGGGCCAGACCCTACGCAAGCGACACGCCACGAAGATAAATCCAAATGATCTGACTTTCCTGCCAAAGCAGCGACCGCCAAATCATAAGCAAAAACAGGGCCTATTGAAAAACAAATCTGATATCGGCTAATAGCCTCCAGCCAGCTAGCAGGATTTTGAATAAAATCCTCTGACCTTTGAATATAAACACGCTCCCCCGAAGCAAGACTTAAAAATAAAGTCGTAATCAGCCCCATATCATGGGTAAAAGGAAGCCAGCTCAAACCGGGGCCTGGATGGATATAAGCTGCCTGCTCTGCCTGACGGTGCAAATTCGTCAAAATCCCCCTTTGACTGACAGGAACCCCTCTCGGTTTTCCTTCTGTCCCAGAAGTATATTGAATAAAGGCCGTATCTTCATGACTTTCCCGTATCGGCTGAAAATAAGGCAAAGCCTTTTCAGCCTGCTCTGCCGGAAGCCAACGCACATTAAAATCAGCACAGAGAGAAGAGAACGCTTCTAAATCCTCTTTTGTCCCAAAAACAGCTGCAGCCTTGGAGTCTGATAAAACATGCCGCAACCGCTCAACGGCCCCTGACAGAGAGGGAGAAACCCCTGAAACAGGAATACATCCGGCATAAATAATCCCAAAAAATCCAATAAGAAATTCAGAATAATTGCCACCCAAAAGAACAACAGGACTTCGAGGTGGAATATAAGCGGCAATCATACCCGCCACTTTCCGTGCCTGCGCCTCAAGCGCTTGAACAGAAAGCTCGCCTTCCACATCTCCTTTTTTATCTAAAAAATAAAAACCAGCATTTTCCGGATACAAATGCGCCCGCATTCCTAAAATCTGATCCAGCCAGCCCGTTCGCCAATCCAACGCTGTGCGCAATTCACCATTTTCACCATAAGGACGCGTCATGACAGGGATCGAAGAGATCTCTAAATCGCCCTTTGAAACCGAACCTTGCATTACCCCTCCGCACCAAACGCATCATTTTGTGAAAGCGTGGAAGTTCGTTCCACGATCCGCCCAGCAAGCGCATCCGGTGTTCTCGCCGTCGCCAAAATAGAAACAGGCAACTCAACCCCCAAACGTTTCTGCACAGCCACTTGAAGCTCCATTCCTGCCAAAGAATCTAATCCCAATGAATCCAAAGGCGTTCTCGGCGTAATTCCACCTGCTTCAAGCTGCAAAATGGCTGAAACCTCTTCTAAAATTACTTTTAAAGCAAAAGATTTCCGTTCTGACTTTGGAAGGGACAATAATGCCTGCCCTATTTCAATATTTTCCCTTTCGTTCAACAACGAAAAACGAGCCTCTCGACCAATAGCAGGCAACGTTCTGAAAAAAGCCTGCCAATCAATGGAGACCACAGCCCCCCATTTTTTCTGCGTATGCGCAAGTACCGCCATTAAATCAAGTGCCTGTTTTGCAGAGATTACCCCAATACCTGATTGACGGAAAAGGGCTAATGCATTGCCATTTTGTGTCATTCCGCCTTCGGCAATCGCCCCCCATCCCACAGAAAATGCGTTTATCCCTTTCTGACGTAAAAAAGCGGCAAAAAGATCTAAAAAAACATTGGATGCCGCATAAGCTGCCTGCCCTGAATTCCCAGAACATCCGACAAAGGACGAGTAAAGCATGAAATATTTCGGCCTTAGAGAGAGTTTCTTACAGGCCTGCCACAGTGCGATCGCCCCTCCCATTTTAGGAATCAAAACGGCTGATATTTGCTCTGCTGAAAGATCAGTTAGTGGCGCATCCTCTGTTACACCCGCCGCATGAAAAATACCGCCCAGCGGACGTTTCTGCGTTATTTTTTTTAAAACTGGAACAAGTTTTTCAGGCTGTGAAATATCCATCGCATGACAGACAATCTCAGCGCCTAATTTTTTTGATTTTACAATGAGAGACTTCCATTCTGGCCTGTTTTCAGGTCTTTTCCGAGAGACAACATGTAAATGCCTTGCACCATTTTCCAAGAGCCAATGAAGCGTCTCAATCCCAAATCCGCCACTTCCCCCTGTCACTAGATGAACGGCCTCCGCATTCTCAAAAAACGTATTTTTGAAATTTTCCCGTATTTTTGCAGGGTTTTCTGAAACGTTTTCCTCTTTAGAGAAATCTAAAATGATCCGTCCTGCATGGGCAGGATGAGAAAAATGCCGAAAAGCACTCTGTACTTTTTCTAGGGGAAAAAATTCCGATTTTGGAGGTACTAATTTATTCTCCAAAAGCAGCCCGTATAATTTTTTCAAATCCTCTCCTGCAATTTCAGGATGGGATTTCATCATGCGGTCAAGATCATAAGAGAAAAACGCTAAATTCTCATTAAACGGCGTCAAATTAAGCGCATTGCCTTCAACAATATCCCGTTTACCGATTTCAACAAACCTCCCAAACGGCGCAAGGAGCTTTAAACTTGCGGTCAAGGCCTCTCCTGTTAAAGCATTTAAAACGACATCAACGCCTCTTCCACCTGTTTTTGCTAAAATCTCATCGTAAAAGGCCAAGCTTCGGCTATCGAAAACAGCTTCCACATTTTTTTGCGATGCCAGCCAAGTGCGCCTCTCTGGACTTCCAGCGGTTGCAAAAATTTTAACGCCTCTTAACTGTGCAATTTGAAGCGCCATCTGCCCGACACCACCTGCGGCTGAATGAATAAGAACCGTTTCACCTGCCTCTAAATGCGCAAGACGCACCAAGCAGCCCCATGCAGTCAAAGCCGCAATCGAGAAGCCCGCCAACGCTTTAAATTCTGAAATTGGAAATAATTCTCGAAACGAAGCTGGAAGAGGGAAAAGTAACTTTGTGTCTGCTGGGAGAACACGCCGGGATTCAAAAGCCCCTGGCATAAACGAAAGGCAAAGATCTCCTTTTTTAAAAAAAGAATCTGACGCAGAACATGCCTCGACTTCAACCAGTGCCTCCATCCCTAAAATACCTGCGGTATGCGTATTTCGCAGCACAAATTCCGGCACAAGCCTCATCACATTCAGGAAGTCTTTAAAATTCAACCCTGCGGCAATGGTTTTAACCTGTATTTCCCCTTCAGACAGCGGTGGTAAAAGCACTTTTTCCCAGCCAAGCCCTTGCGTAAATTGCTTGCCGTCTTCATCCCGAATAAGACGAAGCGCAACATTCGAGGCTTTGGGATCTAAAAGCTTTTGAAGAGAGATTTCTTCTCTTAGCATCGTCTTAAAAGAAGATTTCATCTCTTCTATCCGAGGGACAAAGCGCCCTTCTCCATTCAAGAAGACTTCTGTTTCTGAAAAATCCTCCAAAGACATCTCTGCCGCTAAAGATTTGGAAATCTCCCCAACATCTCCTTCAAAAAAAACAGTTTTAAACTGAAAAGTTGGATATTCTATGCGTGCCGAACGCAAAAAGCCCAATAACGGGATCAGATCTAAACTTTTTTCATCTATAAAATCTGTTTCAATCTCTGGAAAGATCCCTTCCCCAACCAGCGTCAGAGAAAAATGCGGAAAAGAGGCCACTGTTTTTAAAAGCGCTTGAAAAGCTCGTAAGAGTGCTACGGCTTCTTCAATTCGATTTTTACCTGCCTGTTTTTGAGGCAAATAAAGCAATCGGAACGCAGAAGGACTTTTCTCTTGTAAACAAGCCTCTATCTCCGAAAGTGTCTTAAAATGCGTAAGCTTTCGCCCATTTGTCTCAAGCGCCTTAAGGGCCGCTCGGGAAACACCCTCCGCATTTCCAAAAATATAAAGGGGCTGTTCTTCTGCCAACAAGGCTAAAGGCGGTGCGAGTTCCCACTTTATTCCGAGTAAAGAAAGAGGCTTTCTCTTTTTAAGGGCACGGCATTCAAGGCCACGCATTTCTCCTAAAAGAAGGCCTTCTTCATTATAAAAAGTACCGTCTAGCGAAAGCGTTTCTTCTGTCAAAGCTGTCAAAGTTACTTTAGCAACAAGATGCGTCAGTCTTTTAGCATTTTCCCTGCCATACCAAACAAAACGTTCGATTGCACAAGGCGCATAAGCCGCTTCTAATTCCTCTGGCAACAAAGCCAGCCCCATCTGGAAAGCCCCATCAAGCAAAACAGGATGAAGCAAATAACGGGAATCCCCTTTTTCCTGTAAAACAGCGGGAAGCGCAACCTTTCCAAAGGCACTTTCGCCAATCTTTCGGCCAGAACGACTTAATGCCACAACCGATCTGAAAGAAGGCCCGTAATACACGCCCAAACGGCGGAATTTTTGATAAAAATCTGAAATCTCCACCGCTTCCATCTCTGGAGAAGCCATTGCCTCCTGATAGGCAAAAAATTCTTCTTCCCCCCAAGGAGCCGCTTCCAAAATAGAAACATCCCCATGCGGCAGCCATGGATTTTCGTCCCCAATACTTGCAGGCAACCAGCTCGCAAAAGAAAGCTTTTTTGTGTCTTTTCTAAATTGCCAAAAAGCTTGGCTCGTTAAATCCCGAGCAGGAAATAAGGGCGATTGAAGATGCAAATCTTCTAAAATACATGCTGCCTCGCCTGTCATTTCCTTATGCGCTGCCAATCCTGCCTCAACAAAGGCGGCACAAGGGAAAAGCCAATCGGCAGCCTGCCCATTTTGACGCTGAACAGCATGATCTGGAAGCCATGGCAGAAAACCTGTTGTCAAATCAGCTTTCCAGCTTCGTTCTGTGCCTTCCCGGCTTGTTCCAAGAACGGGATGAACGGTTAAATCCACACGATCTTTTTTAGCACCAATCCGCTCTGGCGGTGCCATAATTTCAAGTCCTAAAGGATAGACAGGAAGGGTTAAGTTACGCCCGCCTTTTTCAAGTGGAATAATCCCAGCCCCTTCGGAAAGGAGGCGTGCCCCAACCTCCTGCAAAGCTTTATCAAGTGGAATTTTTCGCTTTAAAGCCAGAAAATCGGGCTGACCGCCACCACTTCCTAACATGACAACCAACGAAGCAGAACTGCGTTTCGGCAAAGCAGGCAACGCTGGCACTTCCGTGCCCTCAAAAGCGTCCAAAAGTGCGGAAGCTGTCACCTTATCATTAAAATAAGCTGCAATAAGAGAAGCTACTTTAGAGCCTCCTTGCGCCTCTGCTGCAATCCCTGTCAGTTTTAACTGTAAAGAGTGTAAAAATTCTGCCGCTGCTATTTGCAAAATAGCGCTTGAAAAAGGCTTGAGCGCTTTAAAATTTCCAGCCTGACGCAAATCTTCGAAAATTTCTGCCTTAGCATCGCTGTTCCTATCCCGCTTCTGTTTTTCTTTCAGCAAAGAAGTTGCTTTACACGCAATTCCAGAAGGTAAATCCAATAAGACAACAGCACCTTCCCTCAAGGCTGGCACAGGGGAAGCGCCAAAATACAAACAACTTGTTTCTAAAACAGTGCTATCAGGAACTTCGCCATAATAACCCCCTTCTAAAGAAGGCAATTCCCCATCTGCTTCGGCAAAACGGCGCAAAAGCGCCGCTATTTCTAAAAATGTCCGATCTTCTTTCAAAAGAACCAAACGGTAAGTCAGCAAATCACGCTGCCGCAACACATTTTGACAGACATCACGCCAGAAAACAGGCTCATCTTCCGCCTTCTGCCCTTCGATAAAATCAGCATAATCTTTTGCTTGTTTTTTCAAAGCAGGCAATGTGGCTGCACTCAAAACAAAGGGAATGTTTTCCTGAAAAATAGAAGTGGCTCTTTTACTGGAAGGACGCTCTTTCTGCGCAAAGGAACGCAAAACAACCGCCGCATTTGCACCGCCATATCCAAAAGAATTTGCTAAAATATAATGAGATTTACCTGCTTTGACTTTCGGCAGCTTCACGCCCTTTTCAGGGAGATGCAAATGATATTCTTTTAAGAAATCCGCTGGCTTGCCTTCACAGGGCCAAGGCGGAAGGCGCTTATGCTCCAAAGAAAGCATCGCACGCATCACCCCTGCCACACCGGCACTCGCCTCTAAATGACCAATATTTGCCTTAATTGATCCAATCAACAATGGGGAAAGCTCTTGAGAGCGTTTTTGCGCAATGGCTTTGGAGACAGCGGCCGCTTCAATCGGGTCGCCAACAGGCGTGCCTGCACCATGCGCCTCAACCGCTGAAATCTCGTTCGGATGCAACCCTGATTTTTCTAAAAGAGAGGCCATCAAAAGAGCCTGCGCCTTTTGAGAAGGAACAGGCACAGCAGCGGTTCGTCCGTCTTGATTGAGTGCGCCTGCGCAAATCACAGCACGCACAGGATCACCATCTTCAAGCGCTTTTTTCAACGGCTTTAAAAGGAGAATACCAGCCCCTTCGCCTCTTCCATAGCCGTCTGCCTTGTCCGAAAAACTTTTAGAGCGCCCATCTTTTGCAAGAAACCCTGCCTTCGCCATCGTAATGGCGGGCTCTGGAATCATCATATAGCTTGAGCCGCCAGCAAATGCCATTTCGCAACTGCCCTGCGCCAAGGCCTCACAGGCCTGCACAATCGCTGTCATCGAGGAGGAACATGCCGTATCCACACTCATAGCAGGGCCATACAGATTGAAAACATGCCCTAACCGTGCGGAAACCATGCCTGCTGTACTGGAAACAGCCGCAAAATGGTCTTGAATTTGCGCCCGCATCTCTGACCTGCCGGCATAGACAAGAAAATCATCTAAGAAAGCGCCAATATAGACACCTGTTTTTGTACCCTTAATCTGACTTGGGGCAAGTTTTGCATCCTCAACCGCACGCCAAGCGGCAAACAAAACATTGCGCTGCAACGGATCGAGCAAACTGGCCTCACGGGGAGAAAGACCGAAAATTGCACAGTCAAACGCATTCACATCCCGAATGATAAAATGCCCCCGTGTCATACAGGTTTTACCTGCGGCTTGGGGTGCTGGAGAATAGAAACGCTTAAACGACCAGCGATCCGCAGGCACTTCGACAGAAGCGTCCCCTGATCTCATTAAAAAATTCCAAAGGTCTTCTAACGATTCAATTTTTGCAGGAAAAAGCAGCCCTGCCCCAATAATGGCAATTTCCGTTTGACTTGAACCGCTCATTCCGTCCCTTTTCGATAATCTAATGTCTGAAAATCAGGCCAGTTTTATCTCACATCTCAAAGCATGGCTTCTTATGAAGAAAAGCATCTTACCCTTGCTAAAATCAACAATAATTTTTGATACCCTACCATAAAGAAAGGGCGTCAATCTGAATACCCAAACTGACGCCCTTTTGAAACCTTCTCAAGCCTCTTTTTTTAAAAGCTTTTCTGGAATCTCTTCTGCCAGCTTCTGATCTGGATAAGGCCCTCCAGCAAGAATTTCGATAATCAGAGAATATCCGAACTGAAGCACTTCCTGTTTTCCAAACGAAGGCAGCGTTGCCTCCCCCTTTGTCCAACGGCAGGGGGTATTCTCAACCACGTCCCAGCCTGGGGCATTTGCAACATGGTAATGATGGGCATCAATCGCATGAAACTCTGTGTTAATGCCGACCAGCACTTTCCCAACCAGCACACCAAGCTGACGGCGGTCATCTATCCACGGCCCAACAGATTCCGAAGGACGGAAAATTTTTGAAACAAGACTTTGTGCCGTTTGCCCTGCTGGAATTTGAAAAAAATATTGATTGCGACGCTTATTCGCAGGTTTAATCAACTTGCCATTGCCTAAACGAATGCGGAGCGCCGGATCCTTGCTAAATTGCTGCACCTGCTCCTCAAAAAGAGAAACCTTCTGAGCCAGCGCTGCCGCCTCAAATTTATTCCAAAGACTACGCACAAAACACAGGGACACGTCCAAAGGGGCTGCTGCATCTTTTTCCCATGAGTGACTGGGAATACGCTCAAGGCGGATGACATCATTGGGCAGATTAACCGCCTCACGGCGTTCCTCTGTATTGAGCCAGCTTTCCGTAAGAACCCCTTCTGCTTTGATAATCGAATGCGGTTCTGTCTCTACATGGAAGAAATCAAATGCTGCCAAAGACGTATCGTAATAAATTGTCCTGCCATTCACCAACATGCGAACGGGCACAAAACGCCCTTCAAACAAGAAACTATGCTCTGCGGTTACCCATAAATCCTGTTCTGGAAGATGTGCGCCAAAAGCGCCTGCTTTCACACAAACAGCCCAGCCTGCCAAATCCACTGGAAGATTCTGCCTTAAGTTGCTTTCTTTATGCTGAATGAAAGTGATTTTGCGTGCGACCTCTTTGCCATCAACAAACGCCCAAAGCTCGTCGCCTGCTTTAAGGTCTTGCACTTCAATCTCACCTTGTGGCGTTGCAATCCGTGTGCCACGAAGAAAACAAGTGTCATACACAATGACAGCCGTGCCATTATCGTCCCAGATTTGGAAAGAGCCTGAATTATAGCTTCCAGCCAAAGTGGCACTCCAAACGCTTTTGCCATCAGACATCAGGGTAACGGTATTATTATGATAGGTAACGCTTTCACCTGCACCATAATCCACCCCCATCACTTCAAGCTCGCCATAATTGCCCATCTGAAGATCGGTAACGGTTGCCCCTTTTTCAACCCTTAGCAAACCGCCCATTTGTGTCGGAGACGTCCCTTCACCAACGCCATCTGCCAACGTTCCATTTGCAAAAGTTGCGCCTTGAGAAACAATCACGCCATCATTTGGCGAAGCGTCCGTGAGGGTTACGCCCCCAGCCCAGTCATTCATACCAGCCCCAACCACAGCCCCATCTACAGAACCGCCAGCCTGAACAAGCATCGTTGCACCTTGCAAAATATTCGTCTCCGAAGCGGTTGCGCCATCGCTGACAACCATCGTGCCCCCCTCGGAAAGAGTAGCGCCATAATCCACACCAGATTCATTGACACTCACGACACCGCCAGCCATCACGGTTGTATCGGAATCCACACCGCCTGAGGCGACAATTTGCGTTCCGCCGTTATTCACCACACCATCAATCGAAGTGCCACTGCCAAAGTTTGATGACCCTGAAAGCACGGTCCATGTGCCGTTTGAATTTGACCCCATGGCGTTCGCCTGCGCTACCTGATTAGCATAATTTGCGCCGACCTCAACCGTACCGCCATTATTAACAATATTTTCCGAGGCAACCCCACCGGCAACAGAGAGAACAGCCCCCCCTTGAATTGTATTTCCTACCGCAAGGCCATTGGCATCAATATAGCCATTTGCCCCATTCACACCGCCATCAGCAGCCCCCTGAAAGAGCGCCCCTGAAATTGTTCCGCCACTTTCGGCGATGGCATAGCCAGCGATTGTGCCCCCAGCGACCGTGCCACTGCCATTGGCATCAACAACACCGCCAGCATCAACCACCGCATCAGAAATCACCCCTGTTCCAATGGCGATCCCCGAAGTGCCATTTTTTTTCAAAACCAGGTCTTTATTACCGCCAGCAATTGCAACCCCACTGCTGAGAATATGCGCATCCTGAAGCAGAGACCGCCCTGTCGTCACACCATGATTGCTATTGGAAAATCCACCTGCTAACAAAACACCGCCCGAAGCCGCCGTTCCGTCATGTATTGTTGCGCCGTTAATCACATCGATGGAGGCCTCAACAGAATTGCCTGCGGCATCCTTTCCCCCAATGGCAACGCCTCCGCTCACAATCGTATCAGAATACCCAGAACGTCCAACAATGACGGCGGCATTGCTGAAAGCAATTAAATTGGAATAATTTTGTCCACGCTCTTTTCCATAAAAACCTGTGTAATTTGACGTGCCATAAAACACAGTCGATTTTGAGCCAAACGTATTTTTTGCTGTGCCGCTACCGGTTTTGCCGTTTCCGCCAAAAGCCTTGCCGTCCACTTGAACGGCGTTTCCATTCGCCGTCACGGTGATATTGGCAAAAGACATCTGAATACTCTTTGCCGCCGCAAAATTCCCGACAGCTTCATGGTCGGAAATTTCATTTAAATTTTTAACGAATCCACCATTTTGAACACTCGACTGATTCAAAGAATCTTCTGAGACGGCCCGGTGCTTTACATGATGAGAATGTGGCATATAAATCAGTTTTCTTCCGACCTAACATGAAGGAGAAAAACCCCTCTAAAAATAAAAGGTTAAAGAAGACCATTCTTTCTGATTTAATTTTCCTTGTCCAGAGAGAAAAATCTCCCCTTTCAATGGCACTTGAAAAGAGGGAGATTTAAGCCTCTCCGCCTAATTTTTCGGGAATTCTCCCTTTGATGCCAGCGGCAAGCAAATGGCGTTCCACCATGCCAAAATTATCCCGTGGCAGGCGAGTCGTCCGAAAAAGCGGCAAGGGCGGCAAACCCGGATAAAGATCATGAAAGCGTTTGCTTAAAGATTTAAAATCCAATTCACAGCCTTCTTTGGGCACAACAGCACAGGAAAGGCGCTCTCTGCCCTCGCCGTCCGTATAAATGAAACTGCCAGCATCTTGCACATTGGGGTCTTCCGCCAACACGGCATCGATTTTGGCTAAATCATATTTACCACCCCCGAGCGTTACCAAATCATCGGCACGCCCTTCGAGCCAAATTTCCCGAATGCCGTTTTTAAAAAAGAGTTTTCCCCGATCCCCTGTAAAAAACCAGCCATTTTGGAAATAGCGGGCGTTAGCGCCAAAATAAGCGCCCCTGACAGAATTAACGGTTTGATAGCCCGAAATCCCATCGTCCACACGAACCCAAATCTCTCCCATCTCACCCATTGGAACAGGCTCGCCGTCCTCATCAAGAATTTTAACATCGGCCCAAGGCATCACAGGCCCTGCATGTTCGGGCGCAATACGCTGGCTTCCAGAGACCATCGTAATAGGCCCCGTTTCATCTGTTGCATAAACCAAACGTACATTTTGTGTAAAAGATTTATAACAACGCTCTAAAAGCCGGTTACTGGCTCGCCCGCCTCCCAAAACGAGAGAAATATCAGGAAGGGCATAACGCACAGGCCCTATGGAATCGAGCACAATCGCTAAATGCGAAGGGGTTAAAATCGCAAGGAAAGGCCCTTTCCCTGCAAAGGCAGCCGCAGGATTGGCTGGATTGTGAAAGCGCACCAGCGCCCCGCTCGACAGAGCGGAACAAACCGACAAAAACCCTGTCAGCATAGAAGGGTGAACGGTAGAGACAAAAATCGGACGGACAGGCGTTTCGGACATCACTGCATCCATCCAAAGCAGGCGTGAGCCCCCCTCACGCACCTTAGAGCGTGTCAAAATCACAGGCTGAAATCCACCCACCGAAGCCCCTGCCAAAGCGACATAAAAAGGGCTGGTTTCGGAGATTTCGAAATCAGGCTGAGAAAGCGTATTTATGGCTGCTGGCGGTTCGGCAACAAAAATTTGCTGAAACCATTCAGGGCCAAGGGTCAAATATTCAAAATTTTGAGAAGCGCTTTCAATGGCTTTTCCGCCGATAATCACATCGGGGGCTAAGGCTTCAAGCGCCTCTTTCGTTTCGCCTGCGGCCTCTGGCGGCAGCGTGCAACAGGTTAGAGAAAGACGGGAAAGCGCTAAAAAAATCATCCAATGGTGAAGATAATTCTCAAAATCAATCGCAACAAGGCGGGGCGCTTGCGTTTTAAGCGGTATCAGAACCGAAGCAATTTTTTGAATGACTCGTTCCAAGGCCAAAAATGTCAACGAACCGCCTTGGAAATCCAAAGCGGTGCGCTCCGGGTACAAGGCGGCATTGCAGGCTACAAATTGATCAGGCATTCCGTTTCTTTTTATCCCGTCCTTTATATCAAAAGGGCAGGCTTAAAAAATCAAACCTGCCCTTTGTTAAGCGATTAGGCCTCTTTCTGGAAAGAAACAGACAAATCTTCTGCGGATTCCTGTTCTGGATAAGGCCCGCCTGCGAGAACTTCAACAAGGAGAGAATATCCAAAGCGGAGTTCCTCTTCATTGCCAAGCATTGGCAGGACAGCATTGCCTTTTGTCCAACGGCATGGGCTGTTTTCAACAACGTCCCATCCCTGAGCGTTGGCGACCTGATGATGCGCCTCAACAGAACGGAAGCCCTCCCCAAGACCCACAGTCATTTTACCGACCAGCACACCAAGTTGACGGCGGTCATCCATCCAAGGCCCGACAGATTCAGAAGGACGGAAGACTTTGGAAACCAACGCCTCAGCCTTTCTGCCTGCTGGAATTTGGAAGAAATACTGATTGCCGCGTTTTTTGGTGGCTTTGAGCAATTTGCCATCGTCCAAACGCAAGGAAAGCGCAGGATTTTTGGTGAATTTCTGCTCTGCGCCAGCAACCGCAGGGACATTTTCAGAAACAGCACGTTCCTCGATCTGTTTCCAAATTCTGCCGACAAAACCTGCAGAGACATCCTGTGGCGCAGCGGCATCTTTTTCCCAAGAACGGCTTGGAATGCGATCCAAACGGGCCACATCGCTTGCGACATTGAAAACCTGACGGCGATCCTCGGTATTGAGCCAGCTTTCCGTCAAGACGCCTTCAGCGATAATGACGGAATGAGGCTCTGTTTCCAGATGGAAATATTCAAAGGACGGCAAGGACGTATCGTAGAAAATGGTTCTGCCATTGACCAGCATGCGGACTGGCACAAAGCGCCCCTCAAAGAGGAAGCTATGCTCTGCAGTCACACGCAAATCACGTTCTGGAAGATTATCGCCGAAAGCGCCTGCTTTGACACAAACCGCCCAGCCAGCCAGATCAACAGGCAAGGTTTTATCAAGCTTATTGGTTTCATGGCGGACAGAGGTGATTTCACGCTCAATCTGCTTGCCATCAACCATCGCCCAAATGGTTTCACCTTCTTTTAAATCCTGAACTGCAATTTTGCCCCGTGGGGTAGAAATCAGTGTACCACGAAGGAAGCAGGTATCATAAACGATCGTTGCCGTACCATTATCATCCCAAACTTGAAAAGAACTTGGATTATAGGCTCCTGCCAAGGTAGCGCTCCAAACACCAACACCATCTGACATTAAAGTAATGGTATTATGTGCATACGTAACACTCTCTCCTGCATTGGATTGAACACCAACAACCTCAATCTGACCGTAATGCCCCATATAAAGATCAGTAACAGTCGCTCCTGGCTCAACCCTAATAAGCCCTCCCATAACAACGGGAGTTTTACCATCCCCAGCCCCATCCACTAATGTACCATCTGAAAAATTCGCACCTGCAGAAATTTGTACCCCATCATCACCTAAAGAATCTGTCAGCATTGTGCCACCAGCATAAGTATCCATACCATTCATCACCGTCGCCGCATAGGCTACAGCACCAGATTGAACTTGCATAGTTCCCCCTGCCGCCACCGTTGCATGAGAATCTACACCACCAGGTTGAACAACATTCGTACCGTTATCTCCAACAAGGGTACTGATAGCCGTACCGTAATGAATATCTGCCCCTGACTGAATAACGGGTTTATCATCCCCACCTTGACTAATATAGTAGGAATTCCCCCCACCAACAGCCATAACACCACCAGCCTGCACCGTATTATTCATCCCAACACCGCCGCCGAGGGACATGACAGCGCCACTCTCTATCGTATTGTTATTTGCAACAGCTCCTGTATCCAAATAAGCATTCACGCCACCCTGACCACCATCAGCAGCACCACTAAAGAGGGCATTCTCAATCGTACCACCACTTTCACCAAGGGCAAAACCAGCCACCGTACCGCCATTGAATGTACCACTGCCGTTCACATCCATCATACCGTGGGCATCAACAACCGCATCAGAGAAAATCCCTGCACCGTCAACATTTAAGCTGGAACCATTCTTTTTCACTACAAGGTTAGAGTTACCGCCAACCATTCCGAAACCGCCGCCCATAATATGGCCGTCTTTAACCAACGAAATGCCGTCACCCGGATCACTTATCAAAGCGGCAATTGGATTGTCGCCAAGTTTTTTAACACCACCCGCAACAAGCGCTCCACCAGACATGGCTGTTCCAGCAAGAACCGTACCGCCATTGATAGCGTCAATCGAAGCCCCTTGATAAGTGCCAGCGGAACCATTACCATCATTGGTAATGCCTCCAAGCGCCGTTGCACCAGAGACATAAATCCCGCTTCCAACAAAGGCCGCATTCGCACCTGCATTTGCTGTTGCGCCAAACATTGACCCCTGACGGGCAACGAGTGCCTGACTGTCATTAAAGGTAATATTGCTATAAGTTGCGCCAGCAACCAGACCGCTTCCAGCAAGCCGCTGTCCAATTCCCAAAAGACCCTCAGCACCAGAACTGTACAAAGTCGCACCTGAGAATAAGGTTGCATTAGAAATAACAGCACCCTCACCATTATAAGGATGGATTAGCGCTGCAAGACCACCGTTTGCCCCCAACGTAATTGTACCACCTGCATAGGCTGTTCCGCCAGCAGTTGCGCCAGATGTTCCCGCAACGATAATACCGCCGCTTAATGCGGTCGCCCCTTCAACCACTGCGCCATTTGCCTGTGCGGCGATAACACCACCAGCTGCATGTCCACCGTTTCCACCAGCTGTACCCACAGCTGTACCACCAAGAATGGTTGCACCCGCAGCCGAGGCCTGCGCCAAAGCGCCTCCATCGACCGTAATGTTTGACGCTGTGGCACCTGCTGCGGCGACATTCATGGTTGCGCCAACATATCCACCCCATGCACGACTGACCAGCGGCAGATCAGCATCTGCTAAATAGCTTCCACCAAGGGTAACATTATTAACTGCAGCCTTATCACCCGTCTCATTTACCGTTCCGTAAATGCCGACCTCACCGCCATCAATCGTACCGCCACCATCAACATTAATAATAACTGAACCACCTGAGTAAATCCCAGCCACGCCGGAGATTTGTAAATCACTAGCAAGACCTTGCGCCTGAATTCCTTCAATACGCCCTCCGTTTCCAACGTCAACCGTTCCGCCAGCACCCGCAGAAAAATTCGAAAAAACACCGCCGTTACCTACGGTCGCATAGACGGGGGCTCCTGTAGCAAGAGGAATGCTAATTACACTTCCACCAGCATATTCCGAACCACTACCCACGATCGCACCATTGAGAACCGTACCACCATTGCTTGCAAGGATAGTTCCGCCGTTACTAGCCGTACCGCCAATGAGATTATGGTTTGAATCGCCCGCATCAAGAATACCGCCAGAGGAAGCCAGCAACGTACCACCATCAAGCAGTGTTCCGCCGTTAACCATTCCAAGACCCGTTGCAATAACCGTACCACCTTTTTCTGCTGTCGCATTATTGACAACAGCCGCAGCACCAGAAGCCTGCACCGAACCACCTGCTTGGGCAATCGCATTTTGAATATCACCGCCAGCATTGGCAAAAACTGTTCCGTTAGCCGCCGCTATTGCATCGGTAATTTTACCGCCACTCACTGCCTGAAGCGTACCACTCGCTCCTGCAAGACCTGTATCTACAACAGCGCCAGCACCACTTACATTAACGACACCGTCATAGGTTTTTGCGCCAAAGCCCAAAATCCCACCTGTATCTATCATTGCAGAGACTTGCACATTGCTCACCACAGCACCCGCATTGACATTTACAGTTCCGCCGACTGCTGTATCGTTTGAAAGATTTGCGCCATTATTGGCATTCATCGTTCCAAAAACAGAGACCGTCTCATGATTAGCGACACCGCCATCATTGACATTTACAACGGCACTTGCACCGGAAATAAAGGCGACAGTTGCGCCGAAAGCACCCAGAGCATTGGAGGAATACTGCCCCTCCACTACACCGCCTTGAATTGTACCGCCAGCCCCAACATTCGCAGTTGCCGCCATTCCTACGGAGACATTAGACAGGACACCCTGACTCTCAACGCTAACGACAATATTGCTACCACCTTCTCCTGGAAGAACAACACCGCCCTTAAGATCGCCAATCCCTGCGCCAGCAACTTCTGATCCGATTCCAGAAAGATTAATATCTTTAACAACACCGCCATCAGTTGCAAGCAATGTTCCGCCACCGCCAACACCTGCACTATCAATCACGGCACCGCCACCAGAAGCCTCCAGCACACCGCCGTTGGAAACCAGCATCTGGCCGCCATCCTGAACCATACCGCCTACCAGCGTCCCCCCACTGACAGCAACAAGCGTACCACCTTTTTCTGCTGTCCCCCCGTCAACGACACCACTGCCGGTGGCTTCAACCGTACCGCCACCCAAAGCCGTCGCATGATTAGCAAAACCACCGCCCCCAACATTCGCCACAGCACTCGTTCCAATGGCAACATTTTCCACCTGCCCACCAGCAAGCACGTTCAACGTTGCGCCAGCACCTGTCCCAGCAGCACCGTTAATTGTCGCATCTACAAGCGAACCGCCAGAAACCGTTACAACAGGAACACCATGGATATTTCCATACAACGCACCTGGATTACTAAAATAGGCTGAAGCATCCAATCCACTGACAAGACCACCGCTGCCATCAACAAGCGTTCCAGCACCTGCCATCGTCACGCCATCAATAATCCCGCCATTTTGAGCGGTTGCCATTGCAGGCGTTGCATCATGCTTAAGACCATTAACCCCAGCGTCCTGCTCAGGCGAACCAGACATTGTAAGACCAGCAAGCGTTCCGCCATTTTCAGCCAAGCCAGAACCACCCGCCTGAATCTGTGCCCCAGAAACATTGTGATTGCTATCTGTCGCCTCAATAACCCCACCGCCAGTGGCATAAACTGAAGCCCCTGCAGCGAGAGTTGCCCCGTCAACAAATCCGCCTGCTGTAGCGTAGGCTGTTCCGCTTGCGGCAACATTGGCATTATTAACAATACCCCCCGCCGTGGCATAGGCCGTTCCAGAGGCAGCCACATCGACACCATTAACGACACCACTATTCGCCTGCACAATACCGTTTGCATTTGCCTCTGCATGATTAACGATACCGCCACTCGCAGCCTGCACAATACCACCCGAAATTGCCGAAGCACTATCCATGATACCGCCAGCACTGGCAACAGCCAATCCGCCATTAACAGCCGCATTATCAACGACGCCGCCAGAAGCGCTCAGCACACCGCCAGCATTAACAGCCGCACCGTCAATCACACCAGCTGTACCTGCAACAGCGACACCGCTGGCATTCACAACAGCGTTATCAACTGTACCGTCATTGATAGCCTGAATAATTGCGCCTGAATTTGCGGTCGCCCCATTCACAACGGCCTTTGCACCATCGGCTGTAATTGCACCAGAAAAATTTACCGCCCCTGCACCCAAGAGACCGCCTGCATATTTAGAAGCGGCTGCCACGGCATTATCTACTGTACCGCCTGCAAGGGCGCTGATGGCTCCGCCATTAATTGTAACACCGTTAATAACATCCCCAGCTCCGACATTAACGGTTGCATCTCCTGCATAAGTGCCATTTGGCTCTAAAAAACCGCCCTTTGAGGTAACCGTTCCAGCCTCAATCGTAATATCATTGCTTGAGCCTGTTTGATCGACAATGCTGTTATAATAGGTGCCATTCCAAACAGCCCCTCCAGCATTATTACCAGAATACGTCCCCGTAACGGTCACTGTCGCACCATCTACAAGATGCGTCGTTGCAGGCGTTGCGATTCCTGCGGCAAACACGCCTTGTGCCTGCCTCAAGGCAGCGAGCGCGGTTTCCTGCCCCGTTGGCGCAACACTCGCCCCATCAGAAATAGCGGTTGAATTTTCATCTGCTTGATTTGCGGAGAGGTTGTTCTGGTCTGCCATAAAATACCTAATTGTTATCCTCTTTGCTGAGGGAAAAGACGTTTAAATTGCTTATATCTATCTGGCCCTCTTGGAGTCCCAAGACGGGCTATTTCCTTGAAAAACAATATAAAGCCCAGATTTCCCTCTCTTTTTATGAAGGAGGCTCTATACACAGTTCACTTCATATTTTCTTATATCCCGTTTACTTTAAAAGCCCTTACAGACATGTGCAAACCCCCCTCTTAAAAAAGGCGTAAAAACGAAAAAGTGTAACATTTTTTCCTCTTTTTTTACCAAGGGCGCAGCACACATTTCCTTCAGTTCAAAACTTCAAAAAGCGCCAAAGGGCGCTTTCTCTCCTCTCTCTCGAGGAAATTATGAAGGGAATTTAGAGAAAAACCGGTCTAAATCCGCAGGACTGATTCGAACGGTCAGGGCTGTTTCCCCCTCGTCCGAAATCTCTTTTTTAAGAATTTCGCCATTCTGATTCAGCCATGCCCATTTTGCCCCTTCCTCTGGGTGAAGGGTAAAGGTTTCCACGGTATAATTGGCCATTAAGACGTGATCCAAAGTGTTTAAAAGCGTCTCGCACCCTTCCCCCGTCAGGGCAGACACTCTTAAATTTTGAGCAGACTCCCTAGAATCCTCACCCTGAGAATCTCTGTCTTGTTCCAAAGATTCCTGTTCTGTTTCGTCCTCTAGGCCAAATTCAGGCAAAAGGTCGCATTTATTGCGCACCTCCACAACACGGTTGCGCCAATTCGCATCGAGGAACTTATCCTCTTCTAATTTTTCCAGCACGCCCAGCACGTCTTTTTTCTGATCCAATGTATCAGGGGCGGAAATATCCCTGACATGCAAAATCACATCGGCAAAAGCGACCTCTTCCAAAGTTGCCCGAAAGGCCTCCACCAACTCGGTAGGCAAATCGCTGATAAAGCCGACTGTGTCGGATAAAATCACCTTACGCCCTGAAGGGAGTCTCACCTCCCGCATTGTGGGATCAAGCGTTGCAAAAAGCTGGTCTTTCGCCATCACCTCCGCCCCTGTCAGGCAGTTAAACAAGGTTGATTTCCCTGCATTGGTATAGCCAACCAAGGCAATCACAGGGAATGGCACACGCTCCCTTGACTGGCGGTGAAGTCCCCGAGTCCTGCGAACCTGCTCAAGTTCTTTCTTAATTTTAATAATGCGTGCGCCAATCATACGGCGGTCGGCTTCCATCTGGGTTTCCCCCGGGCCGCCCAAAAAACCAAATCCGCCACGCTGGCGCTCCAAATGTGTCCAAAGGCGCACAAGGCGTGAACGCTGATATTCCAAATGCGCCAGCTCAACCTGCAAGACACCTTCTTTGGTAGCAGCTCTTGCGCCAAAAATATCTAAGATCAAGCCTGTTCTGTCGATAACTTTTGCGCCGAGGGCTTTTTCAAGGTTACGCTGTTGAATCGGCGTCAGCGCGTGGTCAATCACGACAAGGCCTGCGCCTGCGGCCAGCGCAATTTCTCTTAATTCCTCGACCTGTCCGCTTCCCAGCAACGTAGCTGGTTTTGGCGCACGCAATGGGAAAATCCCCTGCCAGACAATTTTTAAATTGATTGAGCCTGCGAGGCCGACAGCCTCCTCCAAGCGTGCCTGTGCCCGTGGTGAGGACACTGATCCCTGCCCCCATGGCAATAAAACGAGAACGTTCTGAGGGTCTTTTTCTTCTTCAAGAAGGCCAGAATCTTGCTGATTATCCAAATGTTATTCCTATAATGATTATTTTATTTTTTCAGGGAAGTCTGCCAAGGCTGCCACAGGCATCACCGTGCTGAGCGCATGTTTGTACACGAGCTGCACATGCCCCTCCCGCCGTAATAAAACCGTTTCCTTATCAAAGGCTGTAATATGCCCCTGTAATTTCACCCCGTTAATTAAAAATAGGGTTACGGGCAGATTCTCACTTGAAAGATGACGGAGAAAGTCATCCTGAAGGCAAGCCTCTTGTGTCATTCAGTCTTCCTCTTTCTCTTTTTTAGACTCGGCGTCCTTTACCAAAGCCCCTTCTGAAGAGGATTTTAGGAGTTTTTTCGCTGCTTGGGACTGCGAGCGCCCTCTTCCCTCGTGCGTTACCCCTAATTGCTTGAGCTTACGGTGCAGGGCACTGCGCTCCATCTGCACAAAGCTAGCGGTTCGGCTGATATTTCCACCAAAACGCATCAGCTGAACCTGAAGATATTGCGTTTCAAAAACGTCCCGAGCCTCTCTTAAAGAAAGGGCCATAATATCGCCGTCAGGCGTTGCCGTTCCCACAAGGTGCGGTGCGCCCTTATTGACAAAATCAGGGAGCATATTCGCCCGAACTGGCGCATCTGGCTCTCCCTCATGAGGGGCAAGGATTAAAAGACGCTCCATCAGATTCCGAAGCTCACGGACATTACCCGGCCAATCATAGGTTTGCAAAGCGGTCAAGGCATCGACAGAAAGCTCTCTTAACGGAAGCCCTGTCACCTCTGCGGCCTTTTGCAGAAAAATCTTAATTAAGGCTGGAATATCCTCTCTGCGTTCCTGAAGCGGTGGAATTTCAAGAGGCACAACCGCAAGGCGATAGAATAAATCCTCACGGAAACGTTTTGCCGCAACTGCCTGTTGAAGATCGCCTGTGGAGGTCGCCAAAACACGCACATCGACCTTGATATTCTGAACGCCGTTGACACGCTGGAAGGTCTGCACTTGGAGCATTCGGACGATTTTCCCTTGTGTCTCCAAGGGCATGTCAATCACTTCATCAAGCACCAAAGTGCCCCCATGCGCCCGTTCAAAAGCGCCTCTTCTGGGGGCTTCATCTCTCCCACGCTCATAGCCGAACAACTCCTCTTCGAGGCGTTCTGGCGCAAGCATCGCACAATTTAACACCACAAAAGGACGGTCTGAACGTGCCGAGCGTTTATGAATCATACGGGCGGCCAGATTCTTTCCAACACCGGCAGGCCCTGTAATCAGCACCCGTGAATTTGTGGGGGCAACCCTGTCAATTTGCGCTTTAACACCGACAATCGCAGAGCTTGTGCCTTCAATTTCCTCATCTGCGCCTGTACGGTGTCTTAATTCCGCATTTTCACGCTGAAGGCGTGAGGCCTCCAGCCCTCTGCGAACGATGGAAAGCAGATGTTCTGTTTGAAAAGGCTTTTCAATAAAGTCGTAAGCGCCATCTCTCAGGCTTGCAACAGCGGTTTCAATCGAGCCATGGCCTGAAATCATCACAACGGGAACTTCGGGCGCTTCCTGCGCAAAAATTTTAAGAAGTTCCAGCCCGTCAAGCTCGGAATGCTCCAGCCAAATATCGAGGATAATTAACGCAGGCCTGCGTTTATGGAAAAGAACCAACGCCTCTTTAGAGCCAGCAGAAACAGAGGCTTGGTAGCCCTCGTCCTCTAAAACTCCCTTTAAAAGAAAACGGATATCTGGCTCGTCATCAACAATCAGAATTTCAGCGCTCATGCTACCCCTTGCATTCCTTGCTTATGTTCGATGCTTTTAAACTCAGGCTGAACATTATTTTCTACCAAAGGAATAAATAGACTCACAAACGCACCTGTGTGTTTTTTTGCATCTATCCCTCTTTCCTCTACTCTTAAACCTGTTTTTACATCTGTCAAATCTAACTTGCCATGATGCACATCGATAATTCGTTTTACGATAGCTAAACCTAAACCTGTTCCCTTTGGTTTAAAAGTCACATAAGGCTCTAATAAATGTAATTTATCTTTTGCCGGCAGGCCAATGCCATCATCTTCCAACCCAATTACCGCATATCCCTCCTCTTGCCAAAGGGAGAGGGCAATTCTGCCAATATTTTTTTTCGGTGGAAATTTTTCTTTTTTTCTCCCAAAATTTTCATTTTCCATCATTTCCTCTGCCCCGATCTGCTGCTGTGTCTTTTTTTCCTCTTCTTCAAAGCGCATCTCAATCGCATCTGCCGCATTTTGCAAAAGATTTGTCAAAGCCTGTGCAATTAGACGTCTGTCGCAGAGAACCCATAGGCTTTCTCCGCCTAATCCCTTGGTCTCGTATTTGATTTCAGAATGTGCCGCACGCTGCAACACCAAAGCCTCTTGGCACAAAGTGGCGAGATTATAGCGCTCCATAAACGGATCAGGCATACGGGCAAAGGCCGAAAAATCATCCACCATTTTGCCAATATCGCCCACTTGCCGAATAATCGTATCGACAAGTTCACTATATGTTTCAGGGGAGCTCTGAATTTCCTTTAAAAAACGACGGCGCAAGCGTTCTGCCGCTAATTGAATCGGCGTGAGCGGATTTTTAATTTCATGAGCGACACGGCGTGCGACATCTGACCATGCGGCCTTACGCTGTGCGGCCTGAAGGTCGGTAATATCGTCAAAGGTCACAACATAACCTTCATAAGCGCTGTGATCTGGGGCAAGCGCTTCTCTTTCCGCCACAATCCGCACAAATAAGGTACGCCCTGCGCCAGCTCCTGCGCCAGCGCCCGGCCCTCCCGGGGCTGGAAGATTCTCGCTGTCAATCTGAATTTCTGCTGTATGGGATCGGGCAGGGTGCGCCTTGGCCTCGTCTAATAAATCCTTGAGTTCCGGCAGGCACTCGACCAATTTTCTTTCCTTACAGCGTTCGAGGCTTCTGCCAAGAATCTCCTCTGCCATACGGTTAAACAGCTCCACCGACTGATTTTTGTCTAATCCAATCACCCCTGCAGAAACACCTGAAAGAACGGCCTCGGTAAAACGTGTGCGCTCATTTAAAGTATTATAGGCCTTCACCAGCTCATTTCGCTGGCTGGCGAGCTGATCGGTCATGCGGTTAAAAGCTCTGGAGAGGATTGTCACCTCATCTCCCCGGCTCGCATCGCTTTTTTTAATCGGAACGCGCGCCGCTAAATCTCCCAAAGACACACGCTGGGAAGCTCGAATGAGCAAGCCAAGCGGACGCACGATTCCTGTTGCAAGCGAAAGTCCAATCAATGTCCCAATCGCCAGAATCAAAAAAACCAGCAACGCAAAAATACTGACAAAGGCAATTTGGCTTTCCGCCCGATTGGCCAGCAAACGCTGGTAATTGCGGATAATTTCAGCCATGTGCTGGACATGTGAGGAAATTTCATGGGAAACAGGCCGTTTTACCATGAGCATCAAGCCTGTATTCCCGACCCGAACCAGCGCCTCGACCTCCTGCAAATCAGGCTGGTCATGCACCACAGCCCCCCCTGCCTGTGCCATGGCGACCAAAGATTTTGAAGGTAATTCCGCTGCTTCTTCCGTCGCTCTTTTATCCCGCCAAAACAGCCCTGCGGAGGCCAGAATACGCCGTGTAAAAGGATCAAAGAGAACAGCGCTGTTCAGACCTCTGGCCGTCACTTCCTCCCCTAAAAAGGATTCTAAGCGTTTATTATCATGGAAAAAATCAGAACCCGGGACAAAAATAGCGTCATTTTCAGCCGTCAGCAGGGCATTCGCAATGCCGAACGCATCGGCTCTCGCATTTTCATTATGCTCCCTTAAATAACCAACGGCCACAGATTGCGCCTCAACCAGCGCATTTGTAATCCGTGTTGAAAACCAGATTTCCACCCCAAAATGGAAAAACAGCGCTGCCAAAATCCCCAATAGCATCGTTGGGACAGAGGCTACCACACCAAAGAGCAGCATGAGCTTGATATGAAGGCGCGCCCCTGCGTGTCCTAAGCGCCGTTGAATAAGAACCCGTCCGACATGGCGTGCCAAAAGCAAGGTGAGCAACGCCAGCATAATGCAGTCAAAAAGGAAGAGGAGCGCCTCTGCCTGCGGATAGCGGGAAAGTGACATTCCGCCTGCCAAAGCCACAAAAGTGACAATCGCTAAAAATACCGCCAAAGAGAGCAATGTCACGGTCGAGCGTGGCGTTGTGACCTTAATCAGAAGACGCTGCAGCCATTCCAGCAACGGATTAAGGAAAGCGTGCATTTAAGCCTCTTCCTGTACGGTCTCGGCGAACATCGCATTTTCTGGACGCTCAAACCCTTCTTCAATCAATTCGCTGTAAAATTCCGAAATGAGATTCATTACCTCGTCCGCATTTTCCAAGCGGTTGACTTGCGACCGGAAGCCAGCTGAGCCTCTCAAGCCTGCGGAATACCAGCTCGCATGTTTTCGGCACAGGCGCACACCTGCACGCTCGCCAAAACATTCCAGCGATTTTTCGTAATGTTTGAGGAGAATATCACGCTCTTCGGTCAAGGTTGGGGAAGAAAAATCCTCCCCTCTAATTCTTGCTGCGAGTTCCGCTGGATACCATGGCTTACCGTAGCAGGCACGTCCGACCATAATGCCGTCTGCCCCCGAGAGTTTCAGAGCCTCTCTCGCATCTTGAAGCGTTTTAATATCGCCATTGACTAAGACAGGAATATCTATCTTTTCCTTCACCCGAGAGACAAACTGCCAATCGGCCTTGCCACGATAGAGCATTTGGCGTGTTCTACCGTGGATCGTTACCAATTTGATTCCAATTTCCTGCGCTAATTTCGCAAGTTCCGGTGCATTTAAATGTTCATGATCCCAGCCCATGCGCATTTTAAGCGTTACAGGAACAGAAACTGCCCCGACGACGGCTTCTAAAAGCTGGCAGGCTTTTTTTTCATCTTTCATCAAAGCCGATCCCGCCATTTGGCCAACCGCAACTTTTTTCACAGGACAGCCAAAATTGATGTCAATCACGTCTGCTCCCCCTGCCTCTGCCATTTTTGCAGCCTGCGCCAAGGCCTCTGGATCACAGCCTGCGAGCTGAACCGCATTGATCCCCTCACCTAAAGCTGGACGTGCCATATTTAAGGTTGCCTCGTTTTCTCTAATCATGGCCCAAGAGGCAATCATCTCAGAAATCAGGTAGCCTGCGCCCATTTCCCGTGAGAGTTCCCGAAAGGGCAAATCCGTTACCCCTGCCATCGGCGCTAAGATAACAGGGTCCTTCATCACCACGCCATTTCCAAGCGCAATCGGAGGTAAAATTTTATGTTGTTTTTCTTTTACGTCTGGCATCCATTTCCTAAAGGGCTTTCTTACCCAAACCCCACACATCCACTATTTTTTACGCCTCTATTTAAAAACAGGCCGATTTCCTCTAAAATTATTTGGCCTATTTCGAGGCTATGGCTCACATTTTAGCATATATTTTTCATAATATAACGATTTTTTGGTAGGATTTGCTCATGTCTGTTTTTAAATGTTTTTGTCCGAGCAATCTTCTAAATTGTCTTGTTTCCTCGAAATTATCGACCCTATCCACCAAATTTTTTCATCTTTTCGATCCAGAAACCGCCCATCATGCGGCGCTTGGCATGATGGAAAAAAATCTTTGGAAACATCTTCCACGTAAAAGAGATACTTCCCGTCTCCATGTCAATGTCATGGGTATTCCTTTTGAAAATCCTATTGGCATGGCCGCTGGCTTTGACAAGGATGCCAAGGCGATCCATGCCCTTAATTGCATCGGATTTGGCTTTGTCGAAGCGGGCACTGTAACGCCCCGTCCGCAGTCTGGTAATCCAAGCCCACGTCTTTTCCGGCTTACCGAAGATCGTGCCGTTATTAACCGTATGGGCTTTAACAGTCCTGGCGAAGCTGTTTTTGAAGATAATTTAAAAAAAGCGCTTTTACCGCCGGAAAATAAAGAAGCCTCTCTTCCCTTTGGCTTCCCCTTGGGCATCAATATTGGAATTAACAAAGTGGGCGCAGAGCCCCTTTCTGATTATCCGAAACTGGTGGCAAGATTTTCTCCCTATGCGAGTTATATCACCATTAACCTTTCCTCCCCGAACACACCTGGCCTAAGAGATTTGCAAAATACAGCTTTTTTAGAAAAGCTTTTAAAGGGGGTTCAGGACGTTAATCAACGCAAACTTCCTATTTTTATTAAATTTTCACCAGACCTTGAGGATACGGCCTTTGCGCCCTTGATTGAGACCTGTATTCACTTTGACGCAACAGGGCTTATTCTTACCAACACGACAAAATCCCGTGATTTTAATCTTGTTTCAAAACACAAAGAGGAGGTTGGCGGCCTTTCTGGAGCGCCTTTAAAAGCACGTTCATTAGAAGTCCTGAAGCTGGTTGCTTCCCTCAGCAAAAACCGCCTCACCCTGATTTCAAGTGGCGGTATCGAAACAGGGGACGATATTCTTGCCCGCCTCAAAGCTGGGGCGGATCTCGTTCAAATTTACACGGCCTTTATTTATGAAGGCACACCCCTTTTGAAAAAATTAAAAAAAGAGTTACTCTCAGCAATGGATCAAGAAAGAATTCAAACGCTTTCAGACATCAAAAAATCCTTTCACCTCTCACAATGAGTGGATGCATGAAACATACCCCTTTGAAGAAATATCTTCCTCTCTCCCTTTTTCTTTTTTGCTTTGTGGCGTTTTCCTCCGTTTTTGCGGCAGAACAGCAGAACCCCTTGCTTCCGGTTCTTACGCCTGAAACAGAAAGCGCCCCTACCACTCCAAAAGCAAGCCACAAACAAACAACACCAGATTCTGAAAGTCTGACAAAAACAGAACTTTCTGTCATTCAGATGGGGCGGGAAGGTATTGGCGCAGATGAGCAGGCACAAATTAACGAGGCAAAACAAACCCTTAAAAATGTGCTTCTTCTTCTAAAAGATTCAACAGCACTCAGCTCTATTAAATTACAACATACACGCCACACGCTTAAAGACGTTTCAAGCAATCTCGACACGCTTGTCAGTCAGATGGAAAATTATTCCAACTCTCTTACTTCGCTCATGCAGGTGCTTGGCGACCAGCCGACACCCAATGAAGAAACCGCCATCACAAAACAACGTATCTACGTCCAAAATGGCCAGCGTGCTGTTCGGGCTTCTCTCGTAGAAGCGAAGCTTTATCAGATGCAAGCGCATCAATTAGAAGATTTTACACAAAATCTCTTAAACAAATTACACCAGCAAATTCTAACCAAAAGAACCTTTAGTCCTCTTAACCCTGCTTTCTGGGAAGGGGTTATTGCAGAAAAAAGCCTCAGCAATCCGCTTATCAAAGATAATGGCGGTCTGGATATGACCATATTGCTTTTTGGCGGTGCAACGGCAACCTTCTGCCTCATTCTCTTACTAAGCCATCTCTTGGGACGTAGTTTCCCAAAAATTTTTCGGGCTTGGGCAAAAACAAATATCGATGTCACCCTCAATGCAGGCTCAAACCTTTCCATTATCAGTAAAGTCTTTTCTCCACGGGAAGCCGATCGTAAAGCAAAAAAGCTTCAAATGCTGGAAGAGGAAGAAAAAATTCTTCTGCGGGAAGAGCTAAATGCTGTTCCACTTGGGACATTAGGACAACTCCTCATCGGTATTATTTGTGTTGCAACAGCGCTTATCCTTTGGAATCTCTGGATTTTCTTTATTCATGGCGAATCTTGCGGATTAGCAATTGTCGTAAATAACTGTCTGCCAGCCTGTGCGTTTATCTTGGGGGCTGGTGCGCCGCTTTTAGGCTGGACACGGGGAATGCCCCGCCCGATTTCAAGCTTTCTCATGGCGATTAGTCTTGTCCTCGCCTCCAATCTTGTTGGCCTTTTAGAAAGGGAAGTGATTGCGCCAAATCTCTCCGCCTTTTTACAAGGTGCGGTTGCTTTGCTTGATGCGTTCTCCCTCAGTCTTCTTTTTAGAATGAAAAAAGCGCCCGAAGGGATCGATTCCACCTCCTCCTTAGATAATTCCGATCTCACAGGACGCCAAAAATTTGAAGCCATTCTCGTGCGCAGATGGTCTGTTTTTCATGTCCTAAGCAATATCGTTTTTGTCCTGACATTAATCGCCATCACTGCTGGCTATATGACCTTAGCGTTTATCATTAATACACAGCTCTTAGTTCTCGTTTATGCGATTGCGCTCGTCTGTCTGATTGTCGGCTCTTGGAAACAAATGTTGGCACTCACCCTTTCCCCTGGACGTTTTGTCCTTCGGAAACTCCATGCACTCGGCCTTTCACAGAACCGTATTGATCAAATGAAAGTCTTGGCAGGAGCGGCAGGTCTCGTTTTCTTATGTGCCCTCACTATCGCTATCTGTGCTAATGGCGTGCATTTCTCTGTTATAGAACTCTATGACCGTTTAGAAAAAATCTTCTTAGGGGCTTTATTTGTCGATATTCCCATTTCGCCAAAAATGATTCTCTCTTGTGTCCTGACACTCTTCTGCACCTACTATGGGATTCAGCTTGCCTGCTTATGGTTAACCTCACGTCTGTTCCCCACAACGCAGCTCAGTAATGGCGCGCAAAGCTCTATCATTACCATTTTAACCTACACGACATGGATTTTGTCTGGCATTTTCTGCCTTACACTCCTTGGTGTGTCTGTCAGCAGTTTAACTTGGGTTGTTTCAGCTCTCTCTGTTGGTGTGGGTTTTGGTTTGCAATCCATCGTCAAAGATTTCGTTTCTGGCATTATGCTTTTAGCCGAACGTCCCATTCAACCAGGCGATACAATTGAAGTCAGTGGCGCTTCTGGAGAGGTGAAACGGATTGCTATGCGTGCAACGAATATTGCCCTGCCTGACGGTGAAATGCTGATTGTGCCAAACTCACAATTTATTACCTCTGTCGTGAAGAACAGCACCTACAACAACAATCCGAACCGTATGGCAATCTATTTTGATTTCCCGACCTCCGCAAATTTTGCCAAGATTAATCAGATTATTCTCAAAGTAGCTGGACTTCAAAAAGACATCTTGGTCTCTCCTCCGCCCTCTATTTTGACACGGGCAATCTATGGGGGAGATATGAACTTCATGTTACGCTTCTGGTATCCAAGCAATGGCAGTTCGGCCAAGATTAAAAGCATCTTCCTCCAAGCACTCTACGCAGAGCTTGAGAAAGAAGGCGAATATGACAATGTCATTATTAAAGGTTAGTCCTTAAAACTTTAACAGCAGTCTCTAAAAAGACTGCTGTTTTTTTAATTCCCGATGCACAACCGCCAATGAAAAATCGATTTCCCTTGGCAAGCCCGCTTTCATTAGAGCATTTAAATCTTTGCTTAGCCGCTCCGTCAGCGCAACAGAGCGATGCCGTCCGCCACTACATCCAATGCCAATGGTGACATATTTTTTCCCCTCTTTCGCAAAACGGGGCAAAACGAGACGCATCATTTTAAGAATTTCCTGATAAAATTCTTCATAATCCGCATCTTCAGCAACATGTGCCACAACGTCTTGATCTAATCCCGTTTTTTCTCGCAAGGATTCAATATAATAAGGATTTTGTAAAAAACGGGCATCAAAAATCATATCTGCTTCTCTCGGAAGTCCATGCGGAAACGCAAAAGACATGACCGTGACACTCATTTTATAATCTCTATTACCGCCAAAACTCTTCTGAACCAGCTGACGCAAAACAGGAAGCGTTAAATCAGACGTATCCAAAACATTATCCGCCGCTTGGCAAACAGGATCTAAAAGCGCAATTTCCTTTTTAATGCCTTCCCTCAGAGAAGCGCCCTCTTCCTGATTTTCACTTTTATACCCCATCGAAAGAGGATGACGGCGACGTGTCGCCGTGAAACGTTTCATTAAAACTTCTTCATCGGCTGCCGTATATAACAACTCAACGCAGGCATGCTTGTCCTGTCTTAAAAGCTGTAACTTCTCAAGCAAAATTTCGGATTTAAACCCATAAGAACGGACATCTAAACCAATCGCCCTTAAAGGGCTGGCATGCTTTGCCAGCGCATCTAAGAATTCTAAAGGTGGATTATCAACAACTTCATAGCCCAAATCCTCCAACATCGCCAAAATAGAAGATTTCCCCGACCCTGAAAGCCCACTTAAAATAAGTGTATGCTGCCGTTCTTCAGAAGGAGACGCGTTTGAGGGAAGAGAAGGAGAATCTTGCATAACCACTAATGTCCAAATGGTCTCATCTAAGGAAGATAGAGAGACAGGTGTATAGATTATCGTACTTAATTGCGATTTCAAGAGTAAAAAGATATTTTTCCCCTTGTTTTCCGCAGAAAGGATTGCCAGTTCTTTAGGAAGATATAGAACTGGAAACTTGTATTTCCTTATCAATATAATGTAAGGCGTGCCTCCCAAAAGAGCATCTCCCTTATTTTTGAATTTTCTAAGCTGGCATCTTTTAGGCGATATTATGAGCAAAAAACATCACCCCTCAGAATCTCACACAGTTCCTCCAGAAGAAGAAATAAATACAGAAAACACAGCGCAATCAGATAGCGCTGAAAATAGTGAAGATTTGGCCTCTCAAGAAGATTTAGATAACCGCATTGCAACCATGGCTGAAGACCTTTCGGCAATGGAAGACCGCTGGAAGCGTTCCGAAGCCGAAAAACAAAATTTTATTGTCCGTGCGGAGAAAGAAAAAGCGGATCTGCGTGATTATGCCATTCAAAAATTTGCAAAAGATTTGGTGGGCGAGATCGATAATCTCCAACGTGCCCTAGCCTCCCTTCCTCCTGAAGCTGAAGCTGAAGCTGAAGCTGAAGCTGAAGAGGATTCAAAAAATCTAAAAGCCATCCGTAAAGGCTTGGAAAGCACAGAAAAATCTTTCCTTTCAATGTTAGAACGCCACGGAATCACACGGGAAGACCCTGTCGGAAAGCCTTTTGACCCCAATCATCATGAGGCGCTACAGCAAATGCATTCCGAAGATTTTGCGCCGAACCATGTCATGATGACGCATAATCCTGTTTGGAAACTCAAAAACCGCCTTCTTAAACCTGCAATGGTTGTGGTTGCTGCAGATTCCTCCACAGGCAGAGCTGCAAACGAAGAATAAGTGCTTCATAAATCCCCGTAGAAATTTAACGAAAGAAAGCCCCCTCTCCTTCATTGGTGTTGGGGGATTTTTCACAATGACTCCAAACGTTTCCAAACCTAAAATTCTCATCATAAAACATGGTGCTTTTGGTGACTTCATTCAGTCCTTTCCAAGTTTTGAGGCCATTCGCAAAACGTGCCCAATGGCACATATCACGCTTCTCTGCGATCCTTCTCTCAAAGAAATTGCGGCGCTTTCCCCTTACTTCGATGAAATCTTAACCGATCAACGGGAAAGGCTAGGATTTTCTCTATCAAAATGGCGCTGCTTGCAGAAACGTCTAAAAATTATCTCGCAATATGCGTTAGTCATTGATTTACAACAATCTTTAAGAAGCCAAATTTATCTCTCTTTTTCCGGACATGCGAAAAAACGTGATATTTTAAAGAAACTCGGAAAAAAAACACCTCTTCACGCTTTAATCCGACAGGCAAAATATCTCCAAGAACTGCATATTCCGCCTTTAGCCCCACAAAAAGCCAATTGGCTTATTGAGGCGGGCAAAATCCAGCTGCCTCAAAATCCAAGAGGGCCTTATATTGTTCTTTGCGCAGAAACAAGTGAAAAGCACCGTTATAAATCTTGGCCTTTGCAAAATTTTATTCAACTTGCTTTTTTACTCGCAAAGGAAGGATTTCAGCCCATTCTCACTGGGAAAAAGGCGGCACCTCTAAAATCCCAAGAGCGCCTTGCAAAACTCAATATTCTTGATCTTAGAGGAAAAACCACCATTCCTGATTTGGCTAAAATCATGAGCCAAGCAGACCTTTGCATTGGCGCAGATACAGGAAGCATGCATTTGGCAACCTTCTGCGGCTGCCCGACCCTCGTTCTTTTTTCTACTTTTTCAGATCCGAGATTTCATAGCCCCATTCCCTTAAAGGCAGGAGATGTGACAACTTTACAAGCCAGAGACACAGCTTCTCTCTCTTTTAGAAAAGTGCTAGAATCAGCCCTTCATTTATTAAAAAAACTAGGCTAGTTTTCATAAAATCAGTTTTAAGCTTGGAATTTCAACTTTAAGAAAGTGTTTTAAGATGGTTGTCATCACTCTCCCAGATGGAAATACGAAAGAATTCAGTCACCCTGTAACTGGAACTGAGATTGCTTCGTCCATTGGAGAAGGCCTCGCCAAAGCTGCCTTGGCTATGGAAGTCGATGGGCACTTAAAAGACATTTCAGAAAGCATTTCAAACAATGCGGCCGTTCGTTTTATCACACGAAAAGACCCCGAAGCGCTGGAACTTATCCGCCATGATACAGCCCATGTGCTCGCAGAAGCTGTTCAGGAACTTTGGCCTGGAACACAAGTCACCATTGGCCCAAGCATTAAAGACGGTTTTTACTACGATTTTGAAAGGGCAGAACCCTTCACGCCTGCTGACTTTGAAGCAATCGAAAATAAAATGAAGGAAATTATTGCGCTCAAACGTCCATTTGAACGTGAAGTCTGGGATCGTAAAAAAGCGCTTGATTTTTTCCTCTCTAAAGGGGAGAAATTTAAAGGTGAGCTGATTGAAAATCTGCCTGCTGGCGAAGATCTTTCTATCTACCGTCAAGGAGAATGGCTTGACCTTTGCCGAGGCCCTCACCTCCGCCATACGGGCGATATTGGCACAGCCTTTAAGCTTATGCGTGTTGCAGGCGCTTATTGGCGTGGAGATCATCGAAACCCCATGCTCACCCGTATCTATGGAACAGCTTGGCGGGACGCAAAAGAATTAAAAACCTATCTCCACCGCCTTGAAGAAGCAGAAAAACGGGATCATCGCCGAATCGGCAAGCAAATGGATCTCTATCACCTCCAAGAAGAAGCGCCTGGACAAATTTTTTGGCATACAAAAGGCTGGCAACTTTACACAATGCTTCAAAATTATATGCGTCGCCTTCAAGTCCGCCATGGGTATCAAGAGGTTAAAACCCCGCAGCTTTTAGACCGCTCCTTCTGGGAGCGCTCAGGGCACTGGGATAAATATCGTGAACACATGTATATCGCACAGGTTGAGGACGAAGATAAGATCTTTGCTCTTAAACCCATGAATTGCCCCTGCCATGTCGAAATTTTCCGCCATACGCTGCGCTCCTACCGTGAATTACCTTTGCGCATGGCAGAATTCGGCTCTTGCCACCGCTATGAGCCATCTGGCGCCTTACACGGCATTATGCGTGTTAGAGGCTTTACACAAGATGACGCCCATATTTTCTGTGAAGAAGAGCAAATTGCAGACGAAACGGTTCGCTTTGTTAAGATGCTCTCCGAAGCTTATAAAGACCTGGGCTTTAAAAGTTTCAGCGTCAAATTTTCAGACCGTCCAGAGACCAGAGCCGGTTCAGATGAAACATGGGACCGTTCCGAGGGCGCTTTGAAAAAAGCCTGTGAACTTGCCGGTGTCGTCTATGAACTCAATAAAGGGGAAGGTGCTTTTTACGGCCCTAAACTGGAATTTGTCCTAACAGATGCTCTTGGACGGGAATGGCAATGCGGTACGCTTCAAGTAGATTACGTCCTGCCAGAAAGATTGGACGTTACTTATATTGGCCGTGATGGCAACCGTCACCGCCCCGTCATGTTGCACCGTGCCATTTTAGGAAGCTTTGAGCGTTTTCTAGGAATTTTAATTGAAGAACATGCTGGAAAATTCCCTTTATGGCTGGCACCAACACAGGTTGCTATCGCAACGATTGTTTCCGATGCAAACGACTACGGCGAAGAGGTTGCACGGAAACTTGAAGCGAGCGGACTCTCTGTGCAGCGGCATTTTGAAAATGATAAAATCAATGCCAAAATCCGAGATTTAAGTCTGCAAAAAATTCCTTTCATTCTTGCCATTGGGAGAAAAGAGGCCGAGGAGCAAACTGTTTCTCTTCGTGAATTAGGGTCACAAAAGAATACGGTAATGCCCCTCGAAGAAGCGATTCACTTGCTTAAAAACAAAGCCATTGCCCCCGATCTTGAAAGGCTGGGAAATTTATCTTAAACCTCTTCCCTGTAAATCACCTTGGTGAGAGACTATATTTAGGATATAAAGAAGCATCTTAGAGATTAACTCATTCAAAAATCTCTAAGGTAGGTTATTATTTACGTTTGCGAGGATCTGAACATAGCACGACTTCCACATGCCCAAACCCCTGCAAAGGAAGGGCCACGCCTTAACGAAGAAATCCGTACTCCACAAGTCCGCGTTGTTGCGGCTGATGGTGAGATGATTGGTATTTTGCCAATCCGTGAAGCCATCGCGCGTGCCTACGCAGAAGGGATGGATTTGCTTGAGATTAGTCCAACGGCGACTCCGCCCGTTTGCAAAATTTTAGATTACGGTAAATTCAAATACGAGCAGCAAAAAAAGAAAAATGAAGCCCGTAAAAAGCAGAAAGTCATTGAACTTAAAGAAGTTAAAATTCGCCCAGGTACAGGCGAACACGACTTCCAAGTCAAACTGCGTGCCGTACAATCCTTTTTAGAAGCTGGCGACAAAGTGAAAGTTTCACTCCGCTTTAAAGGGCGTGAAATGGCACACCAAGAGCTCGGCTCAAAAATGATGGAGCGCCTCAGAGAAGAGGTTGGCGAAATCGGAAAAGCAGAACTTCTGCCTAAACTTGAAAATCGCCAAATGATTATGGTGCTAGCACCAACAAAATAAGAAAAGTCTCTTTCAAGGCTTTTCTCTAAAAAGGAGGCACAACACTCAGTGTGGTGTCTCCCCTTTTAGTATCTGCCCTAAAACTTCCTCTGAAGGGTGAAGATCAAAAAATCTTCCATAAAATTCTTTCATCTTCTCGCGCATTTCTAAATTATCAGGATTTTTACCTGCAAGAATATTCTTCGCCCAAAGAATTTGGAGCGGCAACTCTAAACCATAACGATCCCATAGAAAAATTCCTGTTGGATTGCGATAAAGATGACCAGACTGAATCGCTGGCAAAAACTCAGCTCCTTTTGGAACAGTGCCTTTCTCCCAACTGCCAGAACCTGATCCTAAAATGATCACATCCGGGTTGGAAGCAAAAACTTGCTCCCAAGTCACAGGATGATTATTTCCTTTAGCCTCAACCACATTTTGTCCCCCTGCCAAAGAAATCCATTCATCAATGATTGTCTCTTTGCCGTCTACGGTTAGAGGATTTAAAGACGAAATATGTAAAATTCGCTTTCTATCACTCTGATCTTTCTTTGAGAAAAACGAAAAATGTCGCAAACGATTTTCGTTTAGCAAAGCCTTTTTTTCTTTTTCAAGAACCTCTGCGCCAACAATTTCTGTGACAAAGGCACGATAGGCTTCAGCTTTCTGAAAGGCGACTGAGGTGTTTTCAAGCTTGGCACTTTCATCAACACATGCAAGTAAACCAGCCATATCCTTAAAATCCAAAACAGACGCCTGAATATGGGCATGTTGTAAGGTTTCTGCTTGCGCTTTAAACGTTATCGGTAGAACCACATATTTTGGGTTCATCGTAATAATCTGCTCTGGATTGAAACCTGTTGCAGGAACCCGTGTCAACTTTGACAAGGCAGGATAAAAATAAAACAGCCAAGGCACACGCTTTTCATAAATTGCAGCCGCTTCTAATTTTGCCCCAAGCATTAAATCCATTGTTAAATGGGCATACCACTCATCAACAACGCCTTTCTGCTCTGCCTGCACCTTTGTTAAGGTGATTGGCCAGATTAAAGAAACGACCAGCGCTGCTTTAAAAAAACGCTTACCAAAAACTTTTTTCATTTTTTCCTCAGATCAATAGATCAATTTAAGACGACCGCCTGTAACATGAAGGTTAAGTGTAGAGATTTCTTCTTTTTAGAGAACATTTTCATTGCGCATTTTACTTTTGCGCCGTCCATAAAAAAGATAAACCGCAAATCCCAGTAAAAGCCATATACCCAAATAAAGCCAGCTTATAAAATCAATGGTGAACGTCCCTACGACACACGACACAATCCCAATCATCGGGACAAAATAATTTCCCCCAAAAACCTGAAAAGGTCTGGGATGATCCGGCATCCGTATCCGCAAAATAATAAAGGCCAAGCAAACCATTAAAAATGTCAAAAGAGCCCCAAGCGAAATCACATTACCAAGCGCTTTTAGAGGCAGAAAGACCGCTAAGACCGCCGCTATAATAGAGAGGAACAAAATTGCAAACCAAGGCGCATGCCGGCTATTTTTCTGTGCAAAAACAGCTGGAAGCAATCCTTCATCCGAAATATGGCTCAAAATACGGCTTTGCCCAAAAATAATCCCATACAATCCAGCGAGAAAACCGACTAAAATGGCGAGATTTAAACATTGCGCAATTACAGGCATATTTAAAACATGCATAGCCGTTGCCAATGGATGGCTGTCTTCTGCCAAATTTAAATAAGGCACAACGCCGACCATTGCCCCTGAAAAAAGCGCTGCCAGCAAGGCACAGCAAGACAAAGTCCCCAAAATCCCGATAGGTAAATTCTTACGGGGGTTTTCTGTTTCCGGCCCTGCGGCAGCAACAATGTCAAAGCCAAGATAAAACAGAAACACAAAAGCCGTTCCGCTTAAAACCCCACTCCATCCAAAATGGCCGAAATGTCCCTGATTAACAGGAATATAAGGCTCATAATAAGAAGGAATGATGAAGGGTACACAGCAAAGAACAAAAATAATCACAACAGCGACTTTTAGAAAAACAAAAAAATTGTTTAATCCAGCAGATTCTTTTGTTCCCAGACATAAAATCGCCGCCACAACTGAAAAAATAAACAAAGCAGGCCATACGCCCCAAGCCATGCCACCCGCAGGCAAAGATGTCCCTAAAGGCAGTAAGAATTTATCTGGAATAATCACATGCCAATTCGCAAGGAAAGCGCCGAGATAACCACTCCAACTCACAGAAATTAAAGATAAAGAAACAATATAAGTTGCCACGAGGCACCATGTTGCAAGCCACGCAACACATTCGCCCATTGCCGTTGAAATATAGGTGTAAGAAGCGCCGGAAACCTTTGTGAACATGGTTGCAAGCTCGGCGTAGCATAATCCGACACAACCACAGGCAATCGCTGCAAAAATAAAACATAAAGAAACAGCGGGGCCACTAAATTGCCCTGCCGTAATTCCTGTAATCGCAAATAAGCCTGCGCCAAGAGAGCTTCCAATACCTAACGCAATTAAATTTAGCGCCCCTAGCCCTTTTTTTCGTCCTGTGTGGGATGGTGTTTCATCTGTCATAAATATCCTAAAAACTTATAATATATTTTGAGAGTTTAAATTTTATGCAAGGTTGCGTTTCATACGGCTATGCTTGCGTCCATAGAGCAAGTAAATCGTACCTCCAGCGAGAAGCCAAATCCCCAAGTAAAGCCAGCAAATCGGTTCTACCGTGACAAGTCCAGTGCCACAAACACAAATCCCTCCCCCCGGAATAAGCCACTTTCCACCAGGGACACGGAAGGAACGCAAAGCATTTGGCTGACGTTTGCGTAAGACAATCAAAGAAAGACACACGCTCGAAAAAGTCAAAAGAACAGACAAAGAAGCCACGCCACCGAGCAATCTTACAGGGATCAGAATTGCCAAAACAGCCCCAATGAAAGAGAGAAACAAAATCGAAACCCAAGGCGCTTGATGCTTATTGCGTTTTGCAAAAATCTCCGGCAAGAGACCATCTTCAGCGACATGACGTAAAACACGGCTTTGCCCATAAATAATCCCGTACAGACCTGCCGTAAAACCAAGTAAAATGCAGAGATTTAGGAATTCAGCTAAAAACGGAATTTGAAGATGCGACATTGCCGTTGCCAATGGGCTCGTATCATTGGCAAGGTCTAAATAGGGCACAAGCCCCACAAGACAAGCCGAAAACCCAACGGCTAAAATAGCGCAAGTTGTTAATGCACCTAAAATCCCAATAGGCAAATCCCGTTGTGGATTACGTGCATCTGCGCCTGCCGAAGCAACGACATCAAATCCTAAGTAAGAAAAGAAAACCAGTACTGCACCTGAAATAACACCGCTCCATCCAAAATGGCCAAAAGTGCCTTGGTTGGCAGGAATATAAGGCGTGTAATTTGCCGAAGAAACCGCAGGCAAGGCAAACAGCACAAAAAGAATAACCACCGAAATCTTCAAAACAACAAAAAACGTATTCCAGCCAATAGATTCTTTTGTTCCTGAACTCAGCATCAGCGTCACCAAAGAAATCAAAAGCACCCCTGGCCAAACGCCATAAGCCAGTACATGGCTGCCATTTTCAAACGTCAAAACCGTTCCAAGCGGTTCTAAAATTTGAGAAGAAATATAAATATGCCATTTTGCAAGAAACGCTGCGAAATAGCCACTCCAACTCACAGAAACAATCGAAATCGAAAGAATGTAAGAGGAAACAAGACACCATGTCATCAGCCATGCAGGGCACTCCCCAAGCGCAGCTGAAATATAGGCATAAGATGCCCCAGAAGCCTTTGGAAACATCGTTGAAAGCTCAGCGTAACACAGCCCTACCAAAGCACAGGCAATCGCCCCGATAATAAAGCATAAAGAGACAGCTGGCCCACTATTTTGACCTGCAGCAATACCGCTAACCGCAAATAAACCAGAACCTAAAGATGTACCAACCCCAAGCGCAATCAGCTGTAAAGGTCCCATCCCCTTTTTTTTCGAAGCCTTTGCTTCTACTTCTGGTACTTGCGTCATCTACTTAATCCTTTAATTTTCTTCTTTAGGCAATAAAAAAACCCGCCTCTCTAGGAAAGACGGGGAAGAATTTTAGGCTGTTTTTAAGCTGCTCTTTGATTTTTTCTAAAGTTTTAAACTTTCAGAGCGCAATCCTTTTTCTCCCCATCGTAACGACCTGTTACGGGTGTGCCTGTAATTGTTGTACCCACAGCTGTTACATCGATGTAAGGGATTAAGGACATTCAAAAACCTTGAATTAAAAACATATTTTTATAATTTCCCAAGACTTTGCCATATTTTCTTTATCTTCACAAGCGCAAGGCCAAGCCATCTGAAAATAAACCCGTAAAATATCCGCTCTCTTTAAAGTCAAAATCCTTAGAATTACAGAGGAATCTCTTTCCTTTTTCAAGAAAAGATGGTCCTTAAATCTCTTTTTTTGAGAATGAGGATTGTATAAAATTGCATAGACTGTTTAAATTACAGCAGATAATTCATTAGAGGATAATTACGTATAGGCCTCTAATAAGTCCCTTATCACTATTACAAAGGTTACCTTATGACGAGCATCCCGCGCCGTGGTTTTTTTCGCACCATTTCGGCCACAGCCCTTGCTTTGTGCGGGTGCGCTGTGATGTTTAACAGTCCCGTTTTTGCACAGGAAAAAGCAGATACCACAGCAAAAACATCAGAACTCTTAACTCTCCCACAGCCTAAAACAATCAAAGTGGGCATCATGGCTGGAGAGGATGAAGATGTCTGGCGTGTTGTTCAGGAAAATGCGAAAAAAGCAAATTTAACGATTCAGGTTATTCCTTTTTCTGATTATACAGCGCCAAATATTGCCTTAGATCAGCATGATTTAGATGCGAATGCCTTCCAGCATCAACCTTATCTTGATGCACAGAAACAAACACAGCATTTCCATATCTCACGTATTGGTGATACCTATTTCCAACCGATTGGGCTTTATTCTGTCAAATATAAATCCCCTCAAGAGTTAGAAAAAAATGCAGTCATCGGCGTTCCGAATGACCCTTCTAATGAAGGCCGTGCCCTTCATCTTTTGGAAAATTTAGGCGTTATTAAGCTCGCTCAAAATATTGATGCTTATCCAACCTCTTTGGACATTACTGAAAATCCCAAAAATATTACCATCAAAGAACTAGATGCTGGGATTGTCGGCCGTTCTCTGCCTGATCTTGCTGCGGCCGTTGTCAATACAGAATGGGCACAAAAAGCGGGCATCGATATTACAAAATCCCGTATTGGTGTCGAAGCATTAAAAGAAAATCCTTACGTCAATTTTATTGCTGTCAATGATAGTGATTTGAACAAACCATGGGTTAAAATCCTGGTGCAATCCTTCCAACAGCCTGACGTCGCACAAGCGATTCATACAGCCTATCATGACGTAACCATTCCGGCCTTTTCTGCATGACTCATTCCACCACCGCTTTGCGTGGTGCTGTAGAACAAAAAACCGTGCTAGAGGTTAGACACCTCTCGCATTGGTTTAACTCTCAGGCTGCGCTAAATGATATTAACTTTTCTGTTAAAACAGGAGAGATTGTTGGCTTAATTGGTCGCTCTGGTGCAGGAAAATCAACGCTTATCCGTTGCCTCTGTGCCTTAGAACGCCCAGGAGCTGGTGACATCATTGTCAACGGCACGAATATTACAGGCTTACCAGAATCTGGTTTAATCAAAGTCCGCCGTAAAATTGGGCTGATTTTCCAGCATTTTAATCTCCTAACCTCCCGAACTGTCGAAGGCAATATTTCTCTGCCTCTGCAAATTGCAGGCACTCCTCGCACTGAAATTCGAAAACGTGTTAAAGACCTTATTGAAATGGTGGGGCTCGGAGGATTAGAGAAAAAATACCCACATCAGCTTTCTGGCGGTCAAAAGCAAAGGGTTGGAATTGCACGCGCCCTAGCGACAAATCCTGACGTTTTACTTTCAGATGAGGCAACCTCTGCGCTCGATCCTGAATCAACAGCGTCTATTCTGAAATTACTTAGCGATATTAACAAAGAATTTGGGCTAACCATTTTACTGATTACGCATGAGATGGAAGTCATCAAACGCTTTGCAAAACGTATTCTTGTGCTGGATCATGGGAATCTGATTCAAGACTGCACGCTCAGCCAGTTTGCACGTAATGAGCCAGATCACCCTGCTCTAAAACCGCTCCTCGCAGAAATTCAGCCACAGCTTCCAGATAATCTGCTGCAAAAATTGCAGCCTATGCGTCAACAAGGATGCAACGAAGCTGTTTTAAGAATTTATCTTGAAGGGAAACATATTACAGATCCCCTCTTTTCAGAGCTTGCGATTAAATTTGGAACACAAACACGCCTTTTACAGGGAGGCGTGAGCGAACTTGGAGAGGAATCCGTCTGCGACGTCATTGTCAGCATCACTGGTGAAAAATGTGATGAAGCCATTCAATTGATTGCACAAAGAGCCCAAGCGTACAGGGTGTTAGGATGGTTATGTCACCCATAATTTTACATCTCATTTGGATTGGTACGCTTCAAACCTTAGAAATGGTTTTCGCCTCAACGGCTATTGCGGTGCTTCTTGGAGGGCCTATTGCCCTCTTCCTTGTTGGAACAGGACCTGCGAAACTTTGGAAACTGCCTGTTGTGCCTCGAATTGTAGAACTTTTTGTTGACGCTGTTAGAGCCATTCCTTTTATCGTCCTTCTTGTCTTGCTGATTCCAACCACACGCCTTATTGCGGGAACGTCTTTAGGAACAGAGGCCGCGATTGTGCCTCTTTCCATTGCCGCTATTCCCTATTTTGCACGTATTGCAGAGGTTTCCATGGCAGAAGTCGATACCGGATTAGTCGAAGCTGTTCGGGCTATTGGCGGAACACGCCTGACGATTATTCGACATGTGATTATTCCAGAAGCCCTTCCTTCCCTGATTGCGGGTCTTACAGTCACCCTGATTACAATGGTCGGTGCCTCTGCTATTGCGGGCACAATTGGCGCTGGCGGCCTCGGTGATTTAGCTATTCGCTATGGTTATCAGCGTTTTAATACGACCGTCATGCTCTGGGTTGTTGCGGTGCTTATTTTGATGGTCTGCATCATTCAATGGACAGGGAACTGGCTTGTTCGCAAGCTACGCCATTAAATTCCTTCTTTAATTCTCAAAAAACGGCGCTTTTTAAAGCGCCGTCTCTATCTCAAAATCTTTTACTTTATTTTTAAGACAATGCTGCCAAACAATTTCGATCTAGCGTTTTAAGACTTTTCTGACCTGTTAAAGTCATACAAATCCGCATTTCTCTTTCATAAATATTGAGAAGGTTTGTGACGCCAGCCTCCCCCGCACTCGCCAAGGCATAGATATAAGAACGTCCAATCATTGCGGCATCTGCCCCAAGCGCAATCATACGCATCACATCTAAACCAGAGCGAATACCTGAATCGGCTAAAATTTTAATCTGTCCCTTAACCTCATCGGCGATCGCAGGCAGTGCCCTTGCAGTCGAAATTGCACCATCTAATTGCCTTCCGCCATGATTGGAAACAACAATTCCATCTGCTCCGAACTGCACGGCTTCTTTGGCATCTTTCTTATCCAGAATGCCTTTAAGAATCATTTTTCCTTTCCAAAAAGAACGAATCCATTCCAAATCTTTCCAACCGATAGACGGATCAAAATTCTTATTGAGATAGCCCATATAGTCGAGCAAACCGACTGATTTTCCCATATAGGTGGAAATATTGCCTAGATCATGTGGCCCTCCTAAAAGCCCAACAGAAATGGCCCATTTCCAGTGAGTTGCAATTTGATAGGCCCGGTGAAACCATGCATAATTACCTTCTAAGCCAGAATGCCTATCTCGGTAACGTGCTCCAGGAATTGGCATATCCACCGTAAAAACCAAGGTTCTAACCCCAGAATTCCAAGCACGTTGCAAAACATCACGCATAAAAGCGTGATCTTTTAAAACATAAAGTTGAAACCATAAATGACTTGGGCCCACTTTTTTAGCAAGCTTAGCAACAGGTGAAACCCCTACTGTCGAAAGCGTGAAAGGAATATTCTTTTTTTTCGCAGCATGCGCCGCAGCCACCTCGCCGTACCTTCCATACATCCCTGTTAAGCCAACAGGTGCTAAAACCAAAGGTAAAGAAAGCTTTTGATTCCATAAAGTTGTCGAGAGATCCACGTTGCCAGCTTCACTGAGAATTCGCTGTCGAAAAGCAACTCTTGCTAAATCTCTTTGATTACTGCGCAAGGTTGTTTCATTCCCTGCTCCCCCGGCAATATACTCAAAGAGAAAGGGTGGAAGGACATTTTTAGCAACTTTTTCATAATCTTTAGGGGAAGAAATAATCATCATTTTAACCTTTTTATCATCCAGTAAATCTGGGCGATGCTAAACATCCATGGTTCGCACAGCAGAAATTTTCTGGAGCGTATCCCCTAAGCACGCTAAGCTATCACTAAAAATTTTCTCTTCCAAGCGTTCTTAGAAAAAGAATTTACTGACTTTCCTGCCAACTATAGGCTTCTATTGTTCTCCGTTTTTGACGTGGCGGCGCAACACGGCAGGCCATGAAATAAAGGCCAATTCCAAAGGCAATATCACTCATATATTGCAAATCATTGGGGAGCGCTAAAAGACTTCTATCATATAAAATTTGATAAACATCATAAAAAGAAGAGATCAAAAAAAGCACGCGCCAAACAAAAAGTGCTGGACGCATCGGGTTTCCCATGCCGGATCTCTCCACAATATGCATTCTCGAAAATCCAAGAAAAAGCACAAGTCCGAACACAAAAGAAAGAAGATTATAAAAGTTAAGCGCTAAAGAAACGGCCCCAATAATCAGCAAAATAAAAAAGGCAAATCCTAGAAAAACCAAAGAACCTAGCTGAAAATTAAGCCCTAAACGCCATGGAGATTTTCCTGGAAGCAACCTGTCCATAATAGGCTGAAAAACACCGTCAATCAGGCCATCATCAACCTTATGCGCAAATTCGCCGGCTTTCTGCGCCCCGTTTCGCACAAATTCGCCAACTTTTCGTGCAAATTCATCTCTATCCATGCTTACTTTCAGTCTCCTTAAACGTCATAACGCTTAAATAATTCTTCATTTTCTTACGACTTGCGCCACATTGCCTTGTTTTAGCGCCTTAGAGAAGCACCTCAAGACTTTTTCTTAGGTTAAACACCAAAATTTCTCAGAAGTTTTCACAAAGCTTGGCTTTACTAAAAAGAAAGCTCGTTAGTATATTTGCCCTTTAAAGATTTCTTTATTTATTCTTCCCTTTATAGCAAGGAAAGTTCTTTTAACGCCCTATGACTCATTTTTCTCTCTCAACAAAAATTTCATTCCAATCCTTGCTAAAAAGCTCTTCTATTCTTTCTGCATTTTTAATGGCGACCGCTCTTATTACCAGTACAGTCAATGCAGAAGAATCACAGCCCTCTCAAGCACCCGCTGCGGCGACAACGCAAGACAAAGACACCTCTGCCGTCTCCTCTAACACAATCAACACACCTGCACTCCGCTATACACTTCCAAATGGTTTGCGTGTTGCGATTGTGCAAGATCCTCTTGCGCCCGTTGTCCAAACGATGGTCAATTATGCGGTCGGATCGGCCAATGCGCCTAAAAATTTCCCGGGGAATGCACATGCGCTTGAGCATATGATGTTTAACGGCACACCGAATATCAGCCAAAAACAACTCACAGCCATCAGCTCCAGACTCGGTAACCAGAATAATGCCGATACCACCTCTGACGTCACACAATATTATTTTGAAGCGCCTGCGGAAAATCTAGAAGTTCTGCTTAAAATAGAAGCGGACCGCATGAAAGACATCTCTCTCGATTCAAAAGAATGGGCACATGAAAAAGGGGCTATTGAGCAAGAAGTTTCAAGGGATCTCTCCAACCCTGCCTATCGTTATCTCAGTCAACTTAGAGCCATTCTCTTTAAAAATACCCCTTATGAGCGTGATGCGCTTGGTGACCGCGCTTCCTTTGACAAAACAACTGCTGAAGATCTCCACAAATTTTATAGAACATGGTATGCGCCCAATAATGCGCTTCTTGTCATTGTCGGAGATATTGATCCAGATAAGACCTTAGAATTGGTAAAGAAACATTTTGAGGATCTTACACCAAAACGTTTACCTGAAGCGCCTGAAATCCAGCCACAAAAAGTTAAACAGCAAGATATTGTCCTCCCAACGGATTATCCCGTTTCTTTTGAAATTCAAGCATGGCGCATGCCAGGAATGCGTGATCCTCACTATGCGGCCGCGCAAATCCTTGCCGATGCGCTCTCCAGCGAACGGGGAGACCTTTTTGCCCTTGTTCCTGCTGGAGAAGCCCTTGAATCCAGCTTCTCTTACCAAGCAGAAGCGCAAGGCGGCATGGGCCTCGCCTTCATTGCCTATCCCAAAGGACAAGCCAGAGAAAAAATAAAAAACAAACTCACAACTATTTTAAACAATTATCGTAAAAACGGGATTCCTGAAGAGTTAATCGAAGCCTCTAAGAAGAATGAAATTGCTAACCTTGCGTTTAGAGCAAACTCTATCTCTGGCCTTGCAGAAAGCTGGTCCGAGGCTTTAGCGGTTCAACATCTAAATAGCCCCACCGATCTTTCTAAAGCTTTCGAGAAAGTCACAAAAAAAGACGTTGATGATCTTCTGCACGAATGGCTCAATACGCAAACTGTTGTGACAGCTTCTCTTGTACCCTCAGAAAAAGGCCATGCCATTGCGGCTCAAGGCTTTGGAGGGACAGAAAATCTTCTTTCAGACAGCGCAGAAGATGTCACTTTACCAGAATGGGCTGAAAAAGCCTTAGGCCATGCGCATGCGCCAGCCACAATGACTCCTCCAAAAACATATATTCTGCCAAATGGTCTCAAACTCTTCGTTCAACCCGAAAAAGTAAGCAATACCATTGAGCTTTACGGCGATATCCGTCAAAATGCCGCCCTTCAAGAACCTAAAGGTCAAGAAGGCGTTTCCAGCTTAACAGATGCTCTCTTCCTCTATGGCAGCACGAAACATGACCAAAAAGCCCTTGCGACAGAATTTGATGCGCTTTGCGCTTCTGAAAGCGCAGGGAGCAGTTTTAGCCTATCTGCCCGTAAGCCAGATTTTGATAAAGCGCTCTCACTTTTGACAGAACATGAACTTACACCTGCCTTCCCTTTAACTGGATTCACCAAAACACGGGCAGAAGCGGCAGAAGCCCGCAGAGGTGAAATGAAATCCCCTGCCTATCATTTTGGCAGAGCTGTTCGTAAAGCCCTTGTTCCTGCCAATGATCCAACTCTCAGAGAGGCGACCCCTGAAACCATCAAAAAAATCCAACTTCAACAGATCAAAGATTTTTATAAAAAAGCCTATCGTCCTGACTTAACAACGATTTTCATCATCGGAAATATTGATCCAGATGAAGCCTATCAAGAAATTCTGAAAAATTTTGGAAATTGGGAAAAAGAAGGTGATACCCCAAAGATTGATTTACCGAAACTCCCCTTGAACAAAGCTTCCCAGGCCAGAATCCTCGATCCTGGACGCTCACAAGATGAAGTGAAACTTGTCGAAAACCTTGAAATTGATGTGCATAATCCTGAACGGCATGCTTTAGCCGTTGGAAACCAAATCCTAGGTGCTGGCGGCTTCTCCTCCCGCTTACTGCAAGACCTGCGTGTTAAAACAGGCTTTGCCTATAGTGCTGGCAGCGCTATCCAATATTCACGGACCCGTGCAAACTTCCTAATGGCATTTGGTTCTGATCCAGAAAAGGCAATAAATGCAGAAAAATATGCCATAAAAGATTTAAAACAGCTTCAAGAAGCCCCCCCCACAGAGCATGAACTCAATCTTGCAAAAGATGCCCTGCTGCGCTCAGCACTTATTGGCCGTGCAAGCTTTAGTGGCATTGCAGGTCTTTGGATGTCTTTGAATGACCTGGACCTCCCAATGGATACGCCGAATGAGAGAATGAAAGCGATTGAAGGCATGACTCCTGAACAGGTGCAAACGGCCTTTAAGCGTTGGATTCATCCAGAAAACCTCGCAAGGATTACCTTAGGACCTGCGCCTAAACAAAAATCTGTCAGCAAAATAACTAAAAAATAAGGCGGATAACAAAAGCCCCCATCTTAAAAAAGATGGGGGCTTATTTTCTTTAAGAACTTATCTCAAGATTTTAAAAGATTTTCATCTCGAAGAACCTGCATAATCGTCTCAATCCGATGACGGTATAAATGATTTTCAAGCGTTCTTTTCTGGGCTTTTCGTGCCATCTCCTGACGTTTTTCAGGATTTCCCAAATAGGTTTTTAATAATTTAGCGAAATCATGACGGTTGTTAAAAACAGGAATTTCATCGGCATCATAATAGCGCCGCATTTCATAAGTTTCCTCATGAAAAAGCTGAAAAGCGCCAGCCAAAGCTGTCTCAAATGTACGTGGCCCGGGGGTCGATGGTGCAATCATAAAGCGCTTATTTTCAAAATGAAGCGAACGCCCCAAATTCAATACGATACGTGCCCTGCGGTAAAGTTCAATCAATTGAGTCTTTTCAATACGTGCATCAGAGAATCCCGGTCCAAATTCTCCCCATCCAGGCCCAACAAAACGAACCTTGACCTTTTGCAATTCAGGCATCAGCGAGCGCACAACTTCTTTTCGGCAGCTAAACGCCACCCCGCAGAAGAACACATCCACTGTTTTTTCAACAGAAGAATCAATTTCTCCATAATGCAAGGTTGGACTTGCCGCTAATGGAAGATGGAAAACACGATCTCTCTGATAAAAGTGATGTCCCCAGCGATCGCAAGAAAAAATTACATCAAAATCATCTGCGATTTGATAATGGGCATCTTGCTCATAAGGATCTTCTGTTGCCCAAAAAACAGTTACCGCACCACACGCACGCGCTGTTCTGGAAACCTCTCCAAAATAGGTACTTTCTGGCAAATAAGAACCCGTTGCAAAAACAAGATCAGGTTTCCACGAGGAAATAGCAAAAGCAGCCCCTGAAATATCAACCGCAATGACTTGCTCTTCACCCAAGACATCTTCAAACCCGCTTTGCATTGCTTCGCGCACCTGACGGTTCGCCTGACTTTCAAAATGTCCGCCACAGCAAATAAGAACTTTAACTTTTGGTCGCGTATCGCCCATAATTATCTACTCAATTTTCGTCTAAAGCTGCCTTGAGAATATCCTCTAAGGCCTGTTGAAATTTCTTTACATCACAATCTTGACGTACGGCTTCTAAACTTTTTTGTCTTAATTTTTCCCACAATACAGAATCCTGACTCAGGACTAAAGTTAATTTTGCAAATCTCTGACTATCACCAATGGGTGCAGCTAAAAGTTCCTCCCCATCTTTCCAGCCCAATTGCGCTGCAAGCATATCTGTTGCAACAATCGGCAAGCCCCGCGCAGCGGCCTCATGTAATTTATAAGGAAGCCCTCCCGCATATCTTGTTGGCGCAACAAAAACCCGATGTTGGTTAAAAAGTGACTCAGGATTCTCAACAGCGCCGAGAAAACGTAAGTTTTTCCGTCCACTCAACGGACGCAAATCTACCCCTTCAGCAACAAAACCTGCAATTGTCACAGGTAAAGGCACACCACCGTTCATCTCATCTAAAAGGGGTAAAATCTCTTGAGTCAACCATAACAGGGAATCATAATTTGGAGAATCCTCGCTATGCAATGCGCCAAAAAATAAAATTCCCTCTCGTGATTCGAAAGATCCCCCGACATCTAAATGCGGCATTAAATGCCCCAATATTTTGACAGGCGGCCATGCAACCTCTTCAGCAAGTTTTGCATCTTTTGCATTCACACAAACAATTTCTGTGCAATGATGTGTTACTTGCAATTCTCTTTCTAATTCTTCTAATAAACGAGGATTTTTTACATCCCGCATTTCCGAAATTGAGAATGATTTTCCAAAATTTTGCTTATATAAATTTTCATAAGCCAGCAAACGTGGCGCTGCAATCACCTCTGTGTCTAAAATAACAGGTAAAGCTGCAATCGTTAAATTCTGTTGTTTAAAGAAAGGCTGAACACGATGCCAATTATGTGTCCGCCCAACCCAAACAAGATCATAGATTTCGGCACGTTCTTCTAAAAACTGCGCCAAGTCCTCCAAGCCACATTCTGACATAATTTCGACCGTTTCAGGGAAAGCATCCTGAAACCGCCAAACAGGTTCTGTCGTTTTAAAAATAGGAAAAATAGTTACCTGCCAGCCAAGTGTCGCCATTTCCCCAATAATATCTGCTGATCGCCCATAACCAGAACCTAAACGATGCAGTGGCACATAATCTTCAATAAAGAGAATTTGCCGGCGTTCTTTCCCTTTTTTTCCAAAAAGGCTTGGATCTCTGCTTTTCGACGCATTTAAAACACTTCTTGTCGGACGCTCCGAAAGCCATTCCCGATGCTGCGCAATAAATTTTCTAAGATTCATCTGAATCAGAATATGCGAATCATTATTGCCTGACGTCCCAAATTCTAAATGTTCGACGAGGCAAGAAGGCGAATAAATAACTTTTGCACCAGCTTTTCGAAGCCGCGTACATAAATCTGTATCTTCAAAATAGGCTGGAAGATAAAGCGTTTCAAAAAGTGTCTCTCCTGCTTTATCTATCCAATAGCGGGAGAGCAGCAAAAAGGCCGCCGAACCATAATCAGCTTCCCGTTGGAAAAGTGCTTCTGGCACATTCGCCTCATCTTCTCGGCGATAACCATAAGCCGAACCATCCTCCCACAGAATAGATCCAGCTTCCTGCAACATCATATGCGTACGAACCAAACGTGCGCAAATAGCGCCAGCCAAAGGCTCTTTTTCCATAATTTCTAAAGCGTTTTCCACAGCTTTCGGAAAAAAACGAATATCATTATTTAACAACAGAATTTTTGGCGCTTTTGCCAGTTTATAAGCCTCATTACAGGCTCTTAGGTAACCTATATTCTCTTCATAATGTACAATTCTAACGCCTTTAAGAAGAATTGAAATCTCCTTAATGAAATCATCAGATCCGCTATTAACGAGAATAACCTCCATTGCGCCCTGATAATTTTTCCGTAAAGAAAGAAGCGTTTGCAATGTCAAAGAAACTTGATTGTGCGCAACAATCAGAACGCTGACAGCAGGCGCTTCTCTCACAGAAAAATCTAATATTTTAACGCCTTCAAAAGCCGTTAAAAGCAAATTTTTAGAGACTTCTTCGGCCGTTTCCCGAAAATAAGTTTTCGTTTGATTTTCAGAAAACTCTGAACTGAAAAAGCCACTTTCTGCGGCATAGCCATTTTTCTCAGCAACAAAACGGGCAAAAATAGAATCCCAAGCGCCACTTTCACATTGAGAGCGTACAATCGGCAATGCGCCATAAGCCCGAAGGGAAACATCTTTTAAAGGGGAACGCCCTTCCCGAGCGCCACAACGCAAAAAATGATCAAACCCATTACGGAAATTTCCTCTTTTAATAAAAGGAACAATATCTGGATTAGCCTCCCGATAGTAAATCTCATCAAAATCTGAAGAAGGATTATCTTTTTTAAAAGGTGCGAGGGAAAGATAACGATGCAACGCATTGATATATTTGCCAGACGCAATCTCTTGGGCGGCTTCTGGATAATACTCCAAATAAAAGCAGGGATCAAAATACCAAGAGACACGATATAAATCTGAAATTTTTGCTGGAAGATTTAACCAACCCTCAAGAAGTCCCCGCCCCTTAAAATAAGCAGGGAAAAGACGGGCAAGTCTTCCAACGAGCTGTAAATCAAAAAAAGGACTTGGAGAAAGCCCCTCTTGTTCTCCATTTTTTAAATAATGCGCCCAGCCATTTTCAAATCCGAGCGCTTGGAAATTCACCCCACCTGAAACAAAAGCTCTTTTTGTATAAAGATTTTCATCAAAAAGCCAATGAGGTGATTGCTCCTGACCTTTTTTTTGACAATAAAACGCAAAGCCAGAAAGAGCCCTTCCCTCTTCCGTTTCTAATTTTTCCTCTGGTAAAGAAGAGCGAAACCAGATTTCATCAAAAAAAACATTTGGAGAATGTCCCCATCCCGCCCCTATCTCTTGATAAAAGCGAACGTAATCATCTTCCTGATAACCGTGCGCAAGCATCGCTTCTTGAATGCCATCGTAATGTTGCGCATACCATTCAACGTCAAAATAGCGCCAAGGAGACGGTGTGGTATCCTCGGAAAAATTTAAAGAAAGAAAAATTTTTCCGCCCATACGAAACCGCCTCCCCGAACGGAATGTTTACTCAGCGCTAGAATCCAAGTCTCCAGATTGATCTAGAAAAGCCGCTGGCAATGTTTCTTGTTTCTTATCAACCGCTTTCAAAATCAGTTCCCCAATTTTTCCAGCATCTCCTGCAGATTTTTCAGTTTGGGAAGCACGCCCTTCCGCAAAATCAACGGTCAATTCCGTTGGGACAAAAGCATATCCCTCCCCGACAAGAGTCAACAAGACAAGACGATATTTACCATTAAGCGCTTTTTGGCTGCCTTCACACCCTCTCCAGCCTTTAATATAGCCTTCAAAACCACAGCAAAGAGGCGCTTCGGTATGGATAACCCGAACGTCCCCTCGAGGGGTTCTGTTCAATGCAATAAACGCAACCTCTTCCGTTTCTTCATTCACAAGCGTGGCAAAAAAATCTCCTGCCCGATCAAGCCCGTTGAAACAGACCCATCCTCGCAAGAATAACTGACCAGATTCTTGTGCTTTTTCATCGGTTTCCTCTGGCGTAACAACAGAGAAATCATCAATAAAATACATCGGCGAAAGCCCTGATCTCAGATAATGCTCTTCTCCTGGCAAATGAGGTAAACGAATAGATCGACTAATCCCATTGCACTGAGAAATGCGTTCAAAGCTGCGGGAAACCTCTTCATTTGAACAACGTTGATAAGAAGCTGCGGCGACCTTGCCTTCTTTCACTTTAATTTTAAATGGGAAAAGTTGATAAGAAGCACGCCCATTCACCACATTCACAACGGCAATACGATGTGTTCCTTCACACCATTTTCCCCTTAAAGCCCATTCTCCCGAAAATCCCGAACGTCTTGGAGCTTCTGCAAAAATTTTAGAAATATCCCCACGCACTTCTCTTGCCGTTTCCATAAAAATAGGGAAATCTATTTGATTTTCTGGAAGTAAGACTACAAACAAGCGCCCCGCTGATCCAACGCTTGGCGTAAAAAACCATCCCCGAATATGGAAAGATTCTGCAGGTTTAAACTCTTCTAAACTCTCACTGTCTGTCAGCTGATGACAAATATCATCCAAATAACATTCCGAGCCCTGAATCCCTTGCCAATCCGTTACCGTAATTGGCAAATCTAGACCAATATCTCTCGTTACTGGAGGATCAAAAATATGCCGTGGCGGTGCCTGGCGACGCCATGAGGGATGTGGCAAGTAATGAAGCCTTCCCATATCCAAAGCCATTTCCGCAGCGCCCATTTCGGTGCGTGGCGCAACCTGTTGATACAATGCTAGCAAACCTGTCGCATATTGCGTACTATCAACCCACAATTTGGAAGAAAGTCCTTCAAGGATTTTCTTTCTTAAAACATCATTACTCCGCAAATACTCTAACTTTTGAACCAACACATCTGGACGAGCAACAGGGATTTTGAAGCCTGTAACCCCTTCCTCAACACGGTCAGCCAAAGCTCCAATATCACTGACAAATGGAATAAGCCCATATTGCCATGCCTCAGAAAGTGAAATGCAATAGGTTTCCGGCCAAATTGAGAGGGCAAGCATCACATCTGCTTCTTTTAACGCCTGCATATCTCCCACATCATAGCGTCCCCAAATATGAAGATTTTCTTTTTTAATTTCCCGAAGAACCCCCTCATATTCAGGATGCACAAATCCCAAAATGTGAAATTCAAAATGTCGTGGATTTGCCATCTCAAGTAACGAAAGGACAGCATCTGCGCCTTTAGAGCGTAAAAAGTTTCCAAGAATAACAACTTTAAGCGGACGGCCATTCAAAGGCTCAAAAACTTTACGGGGGGGCAACAAAGTGCCTTCTGGCGCTGGAATGCCATTTACCTCTAAAATCTTCTCACCAGCCATCGGATAGACATCTAAAAGCAGTCTTTTTGAAATCTCTGTTCCAAACAAAAAAGCATCCACATCATGAATCATACGGGAAATAAATGCTCTTCGTGTTTGCTCTGCTCCCGGTGGAATTTTTTCGGCACGATGATGCATCATATCCATGGAGAGGACAGATTTAAACTCTTCCTCATTATGACGAATTTCTGGATTAAGCAGATTATAACGTGCCGAAATCAGCCAATAATCATGCATACTAAAAACAACACCAGCGCCAGAAGCCTTGGCAATCATCGGTAATGACAGCGCATGATGCCCCAAATGCTGAAAATGCACCACGTCAATGTTAAATTGGGAAATCACACCTGAAAAAAGACGCTCTTCAGCCGCATCACAAAGAACATCATCCCAAGGGGTTGCATCTGCAAGATCAAAACGATCAACATCAACACCAGAGGCATCGACTAAACGGCAAGCACCATTGCGGCGCAACCAGTAGAAAAATTCAACTTCACGTCCCAAAAGCCCGCAAATTGTCTGCTGATAAACCTCAACACCACCCCAATCGGCTTCATAAATCGTTGAATGCGTGCAAAGCAAGACACGTAAACGACGACGGCGAACTAAAGGAACAACTTCGTTTTCAGATTTAACTTTAAAATTAGCGCGGCTGATTTCAGCAATCTGTTGCAGACGATGCTCATAGAGATGAAGCTTTTCTGCAGATTTTTGAGATTTTTTTGCCAGACGTTTTCGGTGGGCATTATTCTCCAAGATTTTACGGATTTCTTCTATTAAATCTGAAGTATTATCTGCAAGCTGAACGCCCTCTAAGACATCCAAATATTCCCTATTCATTTTAGGAACAGATTCAACCACCTGGGCTGTACCTGCTAAAGCAAGCTCAAAAAAACGGGGGCCCGGCGCTGTTGCTTGGCCAACATCTCCATGACTGGCATAATCTCTAAACAAAGTGAGCGTCACAGCACTGGAATTGGCAAAATCAACAAAAGCCTCATGGCTGATCGGTCTTTGAAGCGCCAAAGACGAAATTTTATCCGTCAGCGGTGGCAAATAAGGATTAACCGGACAAATAAGCTTTAAGCGTGCATCTGGAAAAGCATCAATAATTTCCGTCAGTGTGCGGGTGCGGTTTGGCCACATTGTACCTGCAAAAAAGATATCATAATCAAGTTCAGAAGCATTTTTAATCGCACGGGTATGAAGTTTTGTCGAAGCCGCTAAAGGCAAATAATGACCTTTATTTCCGTAAGCCAATGCAGATTCTGGATCATTTGAAAAAATAAAATCAAATAGACCGGCATTTTCAAGATTGAAGTCCTGCATAAAAGGATCTTCAAAAGTCCATAAAATCAATGTGGAAAAAGCAGGCTTAATGCGACGAATCAAAGCACGGTCTAATCGCTGGCCATCGAGAACAATTAACGTGGAATGCCTTCCCTGAGCCGCAATCTTTGCGAGCGTATGGGTATCTGCAAGAACAACATTCTCTTTTGAGAAAACCTCTTGGGCCGCCCAATTTATTCCTAATGTAATATAAGCATTGGGATTATGTGTATCATTTGAATTATAGAGGACAACCATAGAAATTATTCACCAAAGCTAAAATATTTAATATTCTCTGAGAATAGAGATGTATTTTCGTTTTATAAATAAAAGATGCCCCAAGCATAAGCCTTTATTTTATAATCCTATGCTCGGAACATTCTTTTTCAACACTGTTTGCTAGAACGAATAGAGATTAATCCTCTATCTCATCCAAGAAAGTTTGGGTAGGGCAGAAAAATAGATTACCAGATTTTGCAACACTGTAATCCAAAATATGGTCATAATTGCCTTCAGGCCGTCCAATAAACATATTATGGAGCATTTGAAGCGTTACAGCGGGCTGTGCGGCATAACCAATAAAGAAAGTGCCAAACTCTTTCTCACTCACATTTCCAAATGGCATATTGTCACGCAAAATATCCATTTCCACGCCATCCACTTCAATAGAATTGAGTGAATTATGCGCACAAGAAGGCTTTCCATCGACAGAAAGCTTCTGATCTTCTGGCAATTCAATATCCTCTAGCTTTGTCCGGCCAATAATTTTTTCCTGATGCTCAACTTTAAGCTTCTCCCAGCCTTCCAAATCATGAAGATATTTCTGGGTAATCACATAGCTTCCGCCCGCAAACTCAGCATCCTGCTCTTCATCAACCACCACAGCCACTTTACGATCTTTTTTCGTCGCTGGATTTTCTGTACCGTCCACAAATCCCAAAAGATCACGATCATCATGGTAACGGAAACCATGAATTTCATGCTCAACTTTAACAGAATCCCCTAAAGCCTTGAGAATTTGCAATGCGAAATCAAAACAAAGGTCCTGGCGATCTGAACGAATATGAAAAAGCAAATCCCCTGGTGTTGCCGGCGCTGTGTGCTTTGCACCCTTAATTTCTTTAAAAACTTCAAGATGATGCGGACGTGGCGCACCAAAAAGGAGATCCCAAGCTTTACGGCCAATACCTGTAACACAGGTCAACTGAGCTGCGGGATCACGAAAACCGATGGCACGTTGTAATGCGGAGACGCCTGACAAAAAAGATTTAACTTTTTTAAGATTCTTCTGGCCCTCCTGAATTGTTACAATCAGGAAAATAGCTTTTTTCAAAGCATCCCCCGTTACATTTTGAGGAATAGTCGGCTGTTGCTTTGTTGGAACGATTTTTTCCATTTCCTTACACCCTTCTTAATGAATGTTAACCTGCCAGCGGAAAGCCCTGAGCTACGACATCATAGACTGTTAATGTCTTAATCTCTAGCTGGATTTTTAAATACAAAAAGGGCATTCCGAAGAATGCCCTTTTCTGCGATTTCAAGAGAGAAACAGATGAAGTCCAAAAACTTCAATTAAGCTTCTTCTGTATCATCTTCACCCTGGCGCTTACGAATAGCAGCTCCAAGAATATCTCCCAGAGAAGCCCCGGCATCAGAAGAACCGTACTCATTAATCGCCTGACGGTCTTCTTCAACTTCACGGCCACGAATGGTCAAGTTCAGTTTACGGGAAGAACGATCAATACCAACGATTTTCGCATCCACTTTTTCACCAACAGCGAATCGGTCTGTGCGCTGATCATTTTTCTCACGAGCGAGTTCGGCACGGCGGATAAAGCCTGTTAACGCATCGTCAACTTTAACTTCGATCCCATTCGTCTGGATAGATGTAACAACGCATGTCACAACATCTCCAACACTCACATTGGCGAGCAAGCCAGCCGCTGGATCTTCTTCCAACTGCTTAATGCCAAGGCTGATGCGTTCTTTTGCGACATCGACATCAAGGACTTTGACTTTAACCGTCTGACCTTTTTCGTATGTTGCCAAGGCAGCTTCGCCAGCCAGATCCCATGAAAGGTCTGACATATGCACCATGCCATCAATATCAGCAGAAAGACCAACAAAGAGGCCGAATTCTGTAATATTACGGATTTCACCTTCGAGTTCAGAACCAACTTTGTGTTCTTCCTCAAACTGTTCCCATGGGTTGCGATGAGTCTGCTTGAGACCTAAGGAAATACGGCGTTTGACGCTGTCCATATCCAAAACCATGACTTCGACTTCTTGAGAAGTTGAAACCATTTTCGCTGGATGAACGTTTTTCTTTGTCCAAGACATTTCGGAAACGTGGACAAGCCCTTCGATTCCAGCTTCAAGCTCAACAAAGGCACCGTAATCTGTAATATTTGTCACACGGCCATTGAAACGCCCGCCAACAGGATATTTAACCGCAACATTTTCCCATGGATCAGCCTCAAGCTGTTTCATACCAAGGCTGATACGTTGTGTATCAGAGTTAAAACGGATGACCTGAACACGAACCTGCTGTCCAATAGTAAGGGCTTCGGAAGGATGATTGATACGCTTCCAAGCAATATCTGTAACATGCAACAGACCATCAACCCCACCGAGGTCAACAAAGGCACCGTAATCGGTTAGATTTTTGACAACACCGTCCAAAATCATACCTTCTTTTAGACCTTTAATCAGCTCAGAACGCTGTTCTGCTCTTGTTTCTTCAAGAACGGCCCTGCGGGAGACAACGATATTTCCACGAGCACGATCCATTTTCAAGATTTGGAAAGGCTGTGGCTGATTCATAAGAGGACCGAGGTCTCTTACAGGGCGAATGTCAACCTGGCTACCTGGCAAGAAGGCCATTGCACCACCGAGATCAACGGTAAAGCCACCTTTAACACGGCTGGAAATAGAACCTGTAACGCGCTGATTATTTGCAAATGCACGTTCAAGAGCTGTCCATGCTTCCTCACGACGTGCCTTCTCACGAGAAAGAACAACAGCGCCATCACGGTCTTCATAGCGTTCGATATAAAGTTCAACGAAATCGCCAGGCTTTATTTCAGAATCACCGAATTCACGAAGGGAAACACGCCCTTCACTTTTCAATCCAACATCAATAAGTGCGACATCATCAAGAATCCGAATGACCTGACCGGTTACAACAGAACCTTCAAAGCCTTCATCCGCACCTAGAGATTCATCTAGGAGTGCTGCAAAATCTTCCTCAAGAGAAGCTGGGGCCTTGGCGTCAACCTCAGAAATTTTTGTCATGTAGTATAATTCCAATTATTTTAAAACGACTGCCAATGCAATAATAAGACAGAAAACAGCCGCTTAAGACTTTGCGCTCAACAGGGCCATTAAAATTCGGCCTCGTGTTCACGACTACCCTATTTCGGCAAAATAAGGGCTCTAAAATAAAATTCTATTTAGAAATTCCTACTCCTAGGAATCTCCTGTGCGTGTTTTACCGAAACCACCCGCACACAATAGTATTATGAAATATCAGCAACACATCACTAGACGCTTTCTGTCAAGAGATTTTTACGATTCCTGACAAGTTCTTTTGATATGTTCCAAGGCAAGCACAAGCATTTCTTCAGCGCTTAAAGTATTACTGGAAATTTCAATCGCATCTTCCGCCTTCTGTAAGGGCGCTGTTTTTCTTTGAGAATCTCCTTGATCGCGAGCCTCTATCCGCTGCGTTTCTCTTATTAACTCTGTTTCAGAAGGCCTTCGCCCTTCCCTTTGGAGAAAACGTCTGAAAGCACGGATATTAGAATCTGCCGTAATAAAAAATTTTACATCTGCTTCTGGCAAAATCACCGTGCCAATATCTCTCCCATCTAAAACGCCGCCATTTTTTTCAACGAACGTCCTTTGATACGCAACAAGTCCCTGTCGCACCAGTGGATCCTTTGCCACCAAAGAGGCTGCTTCATCAACCTCTGCAGTCCTTAAATCTGTCCGTTTAAATGACTCTTGGGAAAGAGCCTCTATATAATAACTTCCCTCTTTTTCAGGGTTGGCTCCATCATCTAGGGCTAAACGTGCCACAGCACGATAAAGCAGACCTGTATCCAAATAAGGCAAAGACAAAGCAGAAGCCAGCTTCTTAGCCAATGTTCCTTTTCCTGCGCCTGCTGGGCCATCAATTGCAATTTTTAGAAGCTGTTGCATTTTTCTTTTCTTAAAACCTCTAACAAAAATCTTTAAATTCGATTAAAATTAGCACATTCACTGTCGGATTATATAAAACTATCTAAAGCCGACTTGACCCTATGCGCATCCACTGGCATTTTTCAACCTACTCAAATTCTGAATAATCATTTTGTACTATATTGTTCACTCCATCTTCTTCGAGTGATGTAAAGGGTTTACACTTTATGGCAGACGCTGAACTCGGTCACAAACATATCTGCACAGAGTGCAGTGCCCGTTTCTATGACTTTAACCGCACCCCTATTACCTGTCCTTCTTGTGGCGCTATTCTGCAAGAGCCTGTTTCCCGTCTCAAACGCAAAACAGAAGAACAGTCCCTTTCTAAGGCCTCTTCTTTTGATGTTGCAGATCCTGATACCGATTCGGATGAGGATGACTTGCTCGCTGATGATGACGATCTCGACGATGATCTTGACGACGACGATGATGACATCAGCCAGGATATTGACGTTGCGCCACGTTCTGCAAAACCAGAAGATGACGGTGACGAATAATTTCTCACTTAAATCTTAAAATAGAAAAGGCCTCATAAAACGAGGCCTTTTTTTATCCTTACTTTAAATGCTGTCCGCCATCTAGTACCAAAACCTGCCCTGTAACAGAAGGCAGATTCAAAAAAGCCATCATCGCCTCTGCGATTTCTTCTGGCGTTGTTTTAGATTCCAAAGGCGCAGTTTTCCACATTTTTTCAAAATGTTCTTTTGTTTGGCGAGGTGCAATTAATACAGCGCCTGGCGCAATTCCGTTCACCCGAATAGACGGCGCCAAAGCCAAAGCCAGCGTTTGCGTCAATGTCCATAAAGCCGATTTCGAAACCGTATAACTGATAAAATCGGCTGGCAATTTCAAAATAGAATGATCTAGTAAATTTAAGACCATTCCTTTTTTACCTTTTGTAAGCTGTTTCGCAAAAGCTTGTGTTAAAAACAAAGGCGTGGTCACATTTGGCCTTAAATGTTTCTCCCACGTCTCCTCACTTACCGTTTCAATAAGATCTCCTTCAAAAACAGAAGCATTATTTACCAGCAACCCCACTTCTCCAAGATGCTGACACGCCTCTTTTATCAGTTGTTCAGCAATCCCTTTCTGAGACAAATCCCCTTGCAGAAGGCATGCTTTTCCACCTTTTTGATGAATTTCTTTGAGAAGTTTCTCCGCTGCTTCATGGGAGTGGTGATAATGAATTGCAACTGCAAATTTTTCATCGACAAGGCGTCGGACTAAGGCACGCCCAATTCGTTTTGCGCCCCCTGTTACCAAGGCAACCTTTGGTAACGCTTCCTTATTCTTTATCATTGCGAGAACGGTTCTCAATCTGACAACGAGATAAAAGTGCCGAAGCCAGCGTCCCATCATCCAAAATTTCAACAGAACCGCCTGCTGGAACACCCTGCCCTAAACGGGTGACACGAATATCCGTATCTTTAACCTGATGGTGCAGCCAGTGTACCGTATTGCCTCCCTCTAAAGTCGCAGGAAGCGCTAAAATAATCTCTTTTACTTCATGACGGGCGATCCGATCCAACAAACCTTTTAAATTCAGATCCTGAGGCCGCCTCCCGCCCAAAGCGGAGAGACAGCCTCCTATGACCTGATAAAGGCCTTTATGCAGCCCAGTCCGTTCAAAAGTCCACAAATCCCCCACAGATTCCACGACACAAATAATACTCGAATCCCGTTTTGGATTCTGACAAATGTAACACGGATCCTGCGTATCCAAATTTCCACAGGAAGCACATGTTTTTATCTTTTCCGCCGCATCTTGAAGCGCATGAATCAACGGCCAAAGCTTTGCCTCTGGATTTTCAAGCAAAGATAATAAAATCCGCCGTGCCGAACGAGGGCCTAAACTTGGCAATTTTGCAAGGCGGAATTGCAGCTCCCGAATTTCTGGACTTGTTTCTGACAAGGTAACTTACATGCCGAAAGGCATATCTCCCATTCCTGGAGGCAATGGCATGCCACCTGTCACTTTCCTCATTTCTTCCTGACTTGCGCCTTGCACTTTATTGCGCGCAGATTCATACGCTTCCACAATCAAGTCTTGCAGCGTTTCCATATCCTCTGGATCTGCCAGTTTCGGATCAATTTTAAGATCTTTAATTTCCATTTTGCCTGTAAGCGTTAAAGAAACCAAGCCAGAGCCAGCCTCACCAGAGACTTCCATCCCTTTAAGCTTTTCTTGGGCTTCTTTCATACGGGATTGCATCTGCCCTGCTTGCTTCATTAAATTTGCTAGGTTTTTCACGTATTCTTTTTCCTTTTTTATATTTTTAGAGAGCGACAATACCCTCTATAACAATCTCTTAAAAGAGATCATTCCACCGATGAGTCAGACTCTTCCTTTTCTGGCTCAATCCATTTTTTTAACTTTGCCCCCGGCCAAGCTTCAAGACATTGCGCCACTAAAGGGTCTTTTGCCATTACCTCGAGTTCCTGACGGTCTGCTTCAGCTTTCTGCTCGTCTAAAGTAGCGCCGCCACCAGCAGTAACAAAGCATAATTCCCATTTTTGATCTGGCCATAATTGGTGTACAACACGACGCAACCCATCCTCAAGACGTTGGCGGATAGCTGAATCAGAAACATCCATTTGAATACAGAGATAAGGAGGCGCATATTCAACCACTCGCCCATCGCAGCTAAGTTTTGTTCTTAGCCAAATATCTTTTTCTGCATCTTCTTCCCGTACACGTTCAACAAAAGCCTTCCATGTCGGTGGAAAAGAAGGTTTCTCCTCTATTTTTCCTAAAGCCGGCGCAGGAGAAACGACTGGCTCAGGAGAGGATTTTTTTCCTGCTCCCTCTCCTCCTGAATGCTTCGGTTCAGGTGGAGGGATAGAAGAAGAGGCTTGCGGCGGCGAATTCTTCTCAAGTTGCGCCTTTGCCTGCATCATTCTTGCTAAGCGATCGGGCGTCGGAAGAGAACTTGCATAGGTAAGACGAATAAGGAGCATCTCAAGCGCTTGATGGCTATCAGGAGCTCCCTCAACTTCATCAAGACCTTGACGCAAAATCTGCCAAGCCCTCCCTAAAACCGCATCCGAAAGCTGTTCTGCCAAAGCGCCACCACGCTCTTTCTCAATTTGAGAAAACTCGCTTTCTTCTAAAAGGCTTGGAATGGCTTTCATTCGTGAAATTTGATGAATGGCTTCCATCAAATCGGCAATCAATGCCCTTGCTTCTACCCCCAAGGCATAAAGCTTAGCAGAAAGCTCTAAAATACCCTCCATATTCCCTAGAAGAATATATTCCAACAACTCATAAAGCTGTGTCTGCCCTGTAAGACCCAGCATTTCTTCCATCTGCTTGGCATCGGAAGCACCTTGCGCAATGGCCTGATCCAGTAAAGAAAGCCCATCACGCACAGATCCTTCTGCAGCTCTCGCTAAAAGGGTAATCGCATCTGGCGCAAAGGAAACTTTTTCCTTCCCTGCAATTTTTGTCAGATGCTGTGCCAACAATTTTTCAGGGACACGCCTTAAATTAAATTTCTGGCAACGTGAAAGAACCGTTACAGGCACTTTTCGGAGTTCTGTTGTGGCAAAAACAAAAGTAACTTGTGGCGGAGGCTCTTCAAGCGTTTTCAGCAAGGCATTAAAGGCTGCCCTTGAAAGCATGTGTACCTCGTCAATCACAAAAACTTTCATACGCCCTTGCATCGGACGAAATCGGGTACTTTCAATTATTTCACGCATATCATCCACCCCTGTTCGGGAGGCGGCGTCTAACTCTAAAACATCTGGATGGCGATCTGCTAAAATAGCTTGGCATTCAGGACACACACCACAAGGATCTGCTGTTGGTCCGCCTTTACCATCTGGACCAATACAATTTAAAGCCCTAGCAATAATTCTTGCTGTTGTTGTCTTCCCGACCCCACGAACGCCTGTCAACATAAAGCCATGGGCAACGCGATTCAATTCAAAGGAGCGTCTTAAAATACGCACCATTGTCTCTTGACCTATGAGATCAGAAAACTCTCTTGGTCGATATTTTCGGGCTAAAACCTGATAGGCCTCATCCTGCGCTTCTTCAGCTTGTGCGGAAGTTTCCAACATTTCAGATGTGGACGAATCTTCCTCGTCTAAAAGCAAGGAAAAACTCTCTTCTGTTGGGGGAATGGGGATTTCATCCTCATCCATAACGCTGTTTAATCCCCTTTCAAATACAGGAGAAGCGGAGAGAGACTAAATAAAGTGGAAGACACACTCTGACCCGCAACCCATCTGTCACGGCTGCTTCCTTCCGGATCTGACCGGGTTCACAGAGAACAGCGTCCAAAGGCGCCTTCCGGAGATTCTTTTAGCAGTTTCACTCCAAATAGCCAATCAAAAAGCTCCGAAAAAGGAAAATTTATTCTGCAACAGCGCTCCCACCAAGACTCCGCGCATCTGCTGCGCCAAAAACCTTACGGACATTTTTCGATCCCTTCTCATGCCTTTCCAGAGAAGACGGAGAGACAAAAATACTTGCCGCACCGCCCCAAGGATGGCGCTCTGCGAAAGAATATCCTTTTTTTTCTAATTTTTTCTGAATGGATTTTGAAATCGCCTTAGGTTCCATCTCCACCACATCTGGCGCCCACTGCTCATGAAAACGGGGCAGAGAAACAGCACTCGCAATATCCATTTTATAATCGAAAACACCTGTCAAAACAGAAAGCGCAATCGTTGGAATGCGTGCGCCTCCACGGCTTCCTGTGATCAAAATAGCTTTGTGATTCGGATTAACCGCAATTGTTGGGGCCATAGAAGATAAGGGAGTTTTCCCTGGCGCAATCGCATTGGCTTTTGCGCCAGGAATGCCGAACATATTTGGAGCGCCTGCCTTTAAGCTAAAATCATCCATTTCATCATTCATCCAGACGCCTGTGTTTCCGCCCAAAACACCCCCACCAAACCAGCCATCTAAAGTGACCGTAATAGAAACCGCCATTCCCTTCGAATCGATAACAGAGTAATGCGTCGTTTCCTGTTTTTCAGACGAGGCCTGTTTGAAAGCAGATAAATCCTTGGGTGCTTCCTGTGGCAAATGATCAGCAATATTCTTTAAATAAATGGGATTAAGAAAATGCTGAATAACTTCAGGCGCAACCCCATCCCCTAAAGAGCGGCGATCCCAATAAGCCTGACGCATAGCCTCAATCTGTAACTGAAGCGATTTTTCAGAATGAAGACCTGACTTCCCCAGATCATAATGATCCAAAATCCCAAAAATTTCGCACAGAGCGACACCCCCAGCACTTGGTAAAGGCGCCGTATAAATGTCATTTCCACGATAGCGACAATGAAGTGGCGAAAATTCGCGAACACGATATTGCTCAAAATCTTTTTTGGAGAGAACACCACCAGATTTTTGACTGTCTTCTACAATTGAATCTGCAACCTTCCCTTTATAAAAGCCCTCTCTCCCTTTTTCCGCAATCCGTTCCAGCGTTTCGGCAAGCTGCGTCTGAATCAAGCGATCACCAACCTTTAGAGGCGCTCCCATTTTATCAAGAAAAACACCTTTAGCGGCCTCATTTCTACGAAAGGCCACCAAGGAAGTTTCAAACAAATCAATATCACCCTGCTCTAAAACAAAGCCTTCACGCGCAAGCTTTATCGCCGGCGCCATCAATTTTTCACGAGAAAATGTTCCCCATTTTTGCCGCATTTCTTCAAGGCCAGCAACGACACCAGGCGTCGCAACGGATTTCCAACCCGTCTTTGAATCTGTTTCACTGGGATTGCCTGCACTATCAAGAAACATTTTCTCTGTCGATTTTAAAGGCGCACGCTCACGATAATCTACAAAAAAAGCCTTTGGATTTTGCCGATTTCCACCAGAAGAAGGCAAATAAATCGTTGCAAAGCCTCCACCACCCAAGCTCGCCGCGGCAGGATAAACCACCGACATGGCATAGCCAACGGCAACGGCGGCATCGACCGCATTCCCGCCGTCTCTTAAAATTTGCGCACCAACATCAGAAGCGAGATGCTGTGCTGTAACAACCATCCCTTTTTGCCCTTTAACGAGCTTCGCTTTATCTGGCTTCGCTGGCCCAACAAGCAAAGGATCATAAGCAATATGAGAGCCTGCGAAAGCCTTCCCTGAAGAAAGGAACAAACATCCGCCTAAGGAGAGACAGGTCAAATATTTTAAAAAGGACATATTACGCTATTCTGGAAGAAAATTGCTTCAAAACCTATTCGAAAATAGGTTTGTTCTGACCTGTTGGCGACAGGGTAAAAATTTCATACCCCCTATCTGTCACCCCAAGCATATGCTCAAATTGAGCAGAAAGCTTGCGGTCTCTCGTTACGGCTGTCCAACCATCATCTAGAATTTTGACACGAGGTGTCCCAAGATTCAACATTGGCTCAATCGTAAAAACCATTCCTGCCTCAAGCGTTACGCCTGTCCCCGGCTGTCCATAATGCAAAATATTTGGCTCTGAATGAAAGACTGTTCCAATGCCATGTCCGCAGAAATCTTCAACAACTCCAAGACGCTTAGACTTTGCAAATGTCTCAATCGCATGCCCAATGTCCCCCGTCGTTGCACCAGGTTTTACAACCTCGATCCCGCGCATCAATGCCTCGTAAGTCTCATCAATAAGCTTCGCGGCCCTTCGAGAAGCCTTTCCTGCGACATACATACGAGAAGAATCTCCATACCAGCCGTCTAAAATCGGTGTCACATCGATATTAAGAATATCGCCTTCCTGCAATTGCTTTTCTCCAGGAATCCCATGGCAGACCACATGGTTAATGGAAATACAGCAGGATTTTGGAAATCCACGATAATTTAAAGGCGCAGACGTCCCACCGTTATCCTTAATAAAATCCGCAACAATCTGGTCTAATTCGCCAGTTGTAATCCCTGGACGCACATGTTCCCCAATCATATCAAGCGTTTTTGCGGCCAAAAGGCCTGCAGCATGTAGTTTTGGAAAATCGCTTTGAGGATACCAAGAATTATTATTTCTTTTAACCATTAGAAACTAAGGCCCTTCAATGTTTGTTCTGTTCATTTCTTTGCTTTAGGCTTCTGATTAAGATGCAATGCCCGTTTCACAGAAAGCAAGCGTCCGCTGCTTTTCTTAGGTGCAGCATGAACAATCTTTTTCCCAGCACCTTTTTTGTGATAAGAGGCCAAAATGAGATGTGGTTGACGATGGCGAACCCGGCGCGCTGGCGTATATTTACGGGCTGGACGTGCCGGAGCCGTCCTCACAACGAGCGGTAAAGCCTCCTGCCCCGCACTTTCATAGGCAGCATTCAGCAGAGAAATCATCTCTTGAGTCCGAATGCCATTGGTGGCAGCCCCCATAACAACCCCAACCACCCGAACACCTTGACGATTGGCTGTTGTTACCAAATTATGGCCTGCATCTACCGTATAACCCGTCTTACCGCCGTCAGCTCCAGCATAAAGGCTCAAGATCGGATTATGATTCTGAATAATATGCCGATGAAATGTGAAAGCTGGCGCAGATAAATAACGATAATATTCTGGGAATTGAGAAAGTAAACATTGCCCTAAACGAGCCATATCACGGGCTGTCGTTATCTGATCTGGATCAGGCAACCCCGAAGCATTTTTAAAATAAGTGCTCCACATGCCAAGCTGATGCGCCTGAGCGGTCATCATCTTGGCAAACTGCTTTTCACTTCCCCCACCAAGATACTCTCCCAAAGCAGCTGCCGCGTCATTGGCAGATTTAACCGTAATGCCGTAAATGGCTTGCTGAACCGTTAAATAACTTCCAGGATAGAGTCCTAAACGGGAAGGCTCTTGATGCGCTGCATTTTGAGAAACAGGAATCCTTTGATTAAGCTGCAAACGACCCGCCTTAAGGGCATCAAAAGCAAGGTAAAGTGTCATTAATTTGGTCAATGAGGCCGGATAACGTGGCAGATCAGGATTACTTGCCCGAATAACTTTCCCAGTTTTCACATTGGCGACAAAGGTGGACATCTGTCCCACATACTGAGCAGAAGCACTTCTTACAAAACATGCATTTATCATTAAAAATGCAGAAAATATAAAAAGCAATCGTTGAAAATAGCTTCCCGTCAGCACCCAGCAGTCCCCATGTTACTTCACTCTTAATCTCTTTAGGAATAGTATGTTTTAGGGATATTATAAGCACCTTCTTTCAAAGAAAAAAGTAAAAAGCGCCAGTGAAATATCAAATCCCCCTTGCAGCTCCCCATAAGTATCCCCAAATATCCTTAGTACCTATGAAGGGAAATGCAACCATAAATTTCTAAAATCCCCTTCAAAAGAATATTATGCTATACATATAGACGATCATTAGTCTTTCTCTATTCACTCCAGTTGAAAATAATATGACGAACAATATGCACGCTGACGAACCAAAAACCCCTCGCATTTCTGGAAATGCCCAAGCTGCGAGCGCCTCACAAGAAGAAGGCAACAGGTCATCCGCAACATCTGAAGACGTCAAAGGGGTGGCGGATGCGCAATCTTTGAAAGCAAAGATTCTCGGCCCACAAAACCTCTCCATGAAAAAGCCGCCTTCTCTCTACCGCGTAATCCTTCTCAATGATGACTTTACGCCAGAGGCTTTTGTCCTTGCTGTTTTACAAAATTGTTTTGGACATGGCGAAGAAGATAGCAAAGCACTCATTAATGAAATTCAGAACAAAGGTTCTGGTGTCGGGGGTGTTTACAGTTATGAGGTCGCCGAAACAAAAATGGATCAAGTCAGTAAAAGTGCCCGTAAAGGACGCTATCCTTTGCAATGTACCCTCGAACGGCTTAACGCCTGATTTTACCTGACTTTAATATAAAGATTACGTTCAAAGGAAAGATTTCCAAATGCTCTCCCCTGCGCTTGATAAAACTTTACGCCGTGCGCTCATTGAAGCTGAAAAAACGCTCAGTGAATATTTAACACTGGAGCATTTACTTCTCGCCCTTACAGAAGATGAAGAAACAGCAGAAGCACTCCAAAAGAAAGAAATTTCGATTGATGAGCTGCGCTCAGAACTCAGAGAGTTTCTAAAAACCTCTGCTGTGCCAACGTCAAAAGGCGAGCTTGCAATTCCGCCAACACCAACGCTTGCCTTTCAACGTGTGATTCAGCGTGCAATCATTCGCATGCAGGCAGAAAATGAAAATACCGTCTCTGGCATGGATCTCTTGGTCTCTCTTTTTAGCGAAAAGGAAAGCTTTGCGCTTCACACGCTGATGAGACGGGATTTTACACGCCTCGAAGCCCTTGAAATCACAGGACGCAAATCAAATTCAAGCCAGTCGAAGACGGCTAAGATGGCTGGACGCAATCCTTTCCACGATCATGATGAACTAGGTGATGAGCTTGATGAAAATCCGCTTTTGCTCTATTGCCGAAACCTGACCGAAGAGGCAAAAGAAGGCCGGCTTGATCCTCTTATTGGCCGTGAAAAAGAACTTTTCCGCACCGTTCAAATCCTATGTCGCCGGCATAAAAACAATCCCCTTCTTGTCGGAAATCCTGGGGTCGGAAAAACAGCCATTGCAGAAGGGCTTGCCAAACGAATCGTTCAAGGAAAAGTTCCAGAAATTCTTAAAAATCTTGAGATTTTTGCTCTCAATACAGGTGCTATTGTCGCAGGGACGCGCTACCGTGGTGATTTCGAAGAACGCATTACCGCTCTTCTTGAGGCTCTTGAAGACAATAAAAATGCCCTTCTCTTTATTGATGAGGCTCACGTCCTGATGGGAGCAGGATCCAGCAATAACAGTGGCACAGATGCTGCCAACCTGTTAAAACCTGCTCTTGCTGGAGGAAGGCTTCGCTGTATCGCCGCAACAACCTATCAGGAATACCGTCACTCTTTTGAAAGGGATCCTGCTCTAGGCAGACGCTTCCAAAAAATTGACATTAAAGAACCAACAGAGGCTGAAACGCTCGAAATTCTAAAGGGATTAAAACCCAAACTCGAATGTTTCCATAAAGTTCTTTATTCAGAAGATGCTCTAGAAAGTGCTGTTGCGCTCTCTGTCCGGCATCTTCATCAGCGCCAATTGCCAGACAAAGCAATTGATCTTTTAGATGAAGCTGGGGCTGCAAGCCGCTTGAAACGCCCTGCCAACCGAAAAACACCTAGCAAAATTGCAACAAAAGAAATTGAAGATGTTTTAGCCATTATTGCGAACATTCCTGTTCCACGCCTGCGCCGAGATGAACCTGAACGGTTAAAAGATCTTAAAAACAACCTTCACAAAAACATCTTTGGACAAGAGAAAGCGATTGAAACGTTACTTTCAGCCGTTGTGCTGAGTCGTTCTGGCTTACGAGATCCCGAAAAACCCATTGGCTCCTATCTCTTTTCAGGACCAACAGGTGTCGGAAAAACAGCCTTAGCCCGCCAGCTGGCCGATTCTATGGATGTCCCGTTAATTCGTTTTGATATGTCTGAATATCGGGAAGCCCACGCAGCTTCGAGTCTTATTGGTGCCCCTCCTGGCTATGTCGGATTTGAAACAGGTGGTGCTTTAACCGAAAAAATCGCCCAAAATCCACACGCCATTCTATTATTAGATGAGATTGAAAAGGCGCATCCTAATCTCTTTAGTTTGCTTTTGCAGATCATGGATTATGGGAAACTTACAGATCGCAATGGAAAAACCGTTGATTTCAGAAATGTTGCCCTCATCATGACAACAAACGAAGGGGCTGAAGAACTCACAAAAGAATCTATTGGCTTCCTTTCAAAACTACCCGATTCAGAAGAGGAAAATGAAAGTTTAAAACGGCTCTTTACGCCTGAATTTAGAAATCGTTTAGATGCTGTCATTCCTTTTAATCTTATGACTCAAGAAGCTTTGGAAAAAATTGCCAAAAAGCTCCTTTCCGAACTAAAAGACGAATTACTGGCAAAAGAGATTAAACTGGATTTTGCTTCTAATCTGGCAAGCTGGCTTACGAAAAAAAGCTTTGACATTAAAATGGGCGCACGTCCATTGAGTCGCCTCATTCAAAAAGAGTTAAAACTTCCTCTTGCTGAAGCGATGGCATTTAGAAATCTTGTTGCCGGACAATCTGCTAAAATTGCTTTAAAAGACGATGGGAAAGGCAAAAAAGTACTTGATTTCAGCTATTCACCAAAACCTTCTCCTAAAAAGAAGCCACCGAGAAAAGCAGCCTCGGTGAAAAAAACAGTTTCTAAGAAAAAGGTTTCTGTAAAAAAGAAAACCACTACAAAAAAATAACTAAAAAAGGAGGCTTTTAAAGCCTCCTTTTTTATAATCGGTTTAATAGCGGCTTAACGTTCTCTTAAGCAAAACGTTGACCATTGACGGTTACAAAACCTTCCCACGGCCATTTTTGACTCTTGCCATGGTGTGTCCAATCAATCCCTTGGCTGCGTGGATTGTCATAATAATAGCGTCCCTGCACCTCTACCTTGTCGCCAACACGAATATAAGGATGGTGTCCTTGAAGCTCATCTAAATTCACGACAATGCGAATATCCTGATGGGGCGCAACATTTAACAAAAAATAAAAATGAAGACCGCTGCGTGTCTTTTTCGCACGAAATGTCCTTGTGACATCACCGCAAACATGCACTGGCATATCTGGCGCTCTACGGTAACTCTGTTCATTTGCGCCTTCTGCCCTTAGGAAAGCCTTATTATCACAACTGGAAGGCATTTCAGCTGCCTTTGTAGGCAAACTGGAAAAAGCGTAGAAACCAGAAAAAGCTAAACCCCCAAGAAAAACAGATTTTTTAAAAATATTCATAAAATAAAAACTAGCCTATCCCTTTAAGACAACATAAATCATTTATAGATATTAAAAGTACCGCAATAGTCTTAAAATACTAAATTAGATTAAGTTAAAAGCGTAACCTAAAGGAAACGGAAATATTCATGAGAATTTTGCTCATTATGAGAGGACCTCCCTCCTGTGGAAAGTCCAGCTGGATTGCGCAACGGGGCCTTCAGCCTTATACGCTTTCAGCAGAGCAAATTAACTTGCAATTCTCCAATCCCACTTTTCAAGAAGATGGGACGCTTGCGATCGATCATAGCATTTCGAGCCATCTTTCTTCCTTTCTCGAAAAACAGCTTCTAGAGCGCCTAAAAAAGGGGGAAACGACGGTTATTGATTCAACTGCAAGCAATCGTGAAATTCTCACTTGGGCAAATCTTGCACGCCTCTATCATTATAAAATTCTTGTCCTAGATTTCACAACAGCGCTGCAAACATGTCTTGAACGAAATGAAAATCGTCGGGGAACACTTTCCTACCTTCCAGCTGAGAAGGTGACACATCTCTGGAATGTGGCGCAAACATCTCGAGAGAATCTCAAAAAATATTTACGCTTTGAAGCGCCAGACACCTTTTCACTTGAAAAAGATTTTTCTCTCAAAGTCACTGACCTAAACGCCTATCAAGAAATTATCTCTATCGGGGATATTCACGGCTGCCGGCAACATTTAGAAAAACTCCTTCCGAATGGAATTGAAGAGAATAAATTCTACATCTTTGTCGGAGATTACTTAGATCGTGGTTACGACAATGCAGGCGTGATGAATTGGCTTTGGCAAAATTGTTTTCAGCAAAACGTCCGAAAATCCAATGTTATTCTGCTGGCAGGAAACCATGAACGCTATTTACAAGCTTGGTTAAACAATGAAAAACTCGACAGTGATGAATTTACAGGAAGAACGCGCCCAGAGCTTTTAAAAAGCAACTGGCATCCCTCGACAGATAAGTTCAAGATTTTCTTAAAATCTCTTTCTTCCTGTTTTTGCTATAAATTCCATGAAAAAAAAGTATTTCTATCCCATGCAGGTGTTCCTGCTTTAATTGAATCTCTTTGGAAAATATCTGCAAAAGATTTTGAAAAAGGATGGGGAAATCACGATACAGATATTGATCGGATCTTTTCCAAAAATATGACTGGGAGAGAGATCTACCAAATTCATGGTCACCGCAATGCGCTAAACTATCCAACCCTCGCTACAAATATCTCTTTTAATCTCGTTGGAAAAGTAGAGTTCGGTGGAGAGTTGCGAGCAATACGCCATACTGAAAACGATTTCATGCCTTTTTCAGCAAGTGTCCTCATTGAAAGCACGCAGCAAAAATACGATATTGTCCCTGTTCCGGAAAACATCAAAGCACTTTTCACGGAACAATCCTGCCCACATTGTGATGCTGCTTTTTTTGAAGAATTAAAAGCCGAAAAAAATGTCCAAGTTACACCGCAAAAAGGCTGGCAGGATATTATTTCATTACGTCTTAAAAAAAATAATGAAAAAGAGAAAGTTACTCCTCTAAAACCTCAAGGTCTCTTTTTAAATCAAAAGACAAATATTATTCTTGCACGCTCCTATAATAAATTTACGCATATTGGTGGTAAGCAATCCTTAGAAAAAATGACACAACGGTTTGCGTACCCTGTCTCTGTAAGGCGTAAAGAAAACGGCTTTATAGGACTTACAGGTTGTGACGGTGATAACCACCTTCTCCTGGCTTCACGCAATTATCTCACAGGTCCTTTTGCAGAAAATTTTGCTGAAAAAGTCACAGAAGATCTCGGAAATAAGATTCTCACACTCAATGAAACTTTTGGCGTGTCTTGCCTGTTTGAAGTCATTGATCCAGATCAGTTTCCAAATATCATTAAATATGATCACCCTCAGCTCCTTCTTTTAGATATCATTTACCGAGAAGAAGCTTTTAAAAAACTTCCTTATGAAGCGCTTCCTGAAATTGCAGAATTTTTAGGACTCCCTTATTCAAAAAGAATAGCGACGCTAAAAACAAAAGAAGAGTTCCTCCACTTTCTCAAAAAAGCTGAAAGCAGCGAGGATGCTGGATATATTTTCGAAGATCAAAATAACTTTATCGTAAAATACAGAACTCCTTACTATCAGGCTTGGAGCCTGATGAATGGTGTTTTGCATACAATTTTAGAAGGGAAAAAGAAACGCTTCCCTTCTGAGCTGTTACGCCTCTACCGCAAATATCCGAATTACTTTACTGAAGAGAAACAAGTTCTTCTAAGAGTATTTTATGATTATCTGGAAACCTCAGCAAAATCTCTTCTATCTGAAGGATTAATTGCGGTACGGGATTGTTTTTTCAATCTTGAATAAATCCCAGCTTCCTTTTTCTTGTTACTTTTCCCAATAGTCTTCCAAACTCTTTGAGTGAGCAGACAAGAACTAAAGGTCTACTTGTGCTAGCTCCCCCTTAATTCTTTTTTTGCAAAGCAAACCCCCCACTTGCGTTAATTGAGTGGGGGGTTTGTTTTAAGAGATGTGCCTTAGTAGCGGGGGGCGACCTACTTTTCCGCGTCTTGAGACGAAGTATCATTGGCGCTGAGGGGTTTAACCATCGAGTTCGGGATGGGATCGGGTTTGGGACCCTCGCCATAACCCCCCGCCGCTGAGGCACATCTGATAGGGATTGTTATAGAAGAGAAGTAAGATTGAAGAAGTTATTAAGAGATGCGTTTGGTTTGTATTGAATACAAAGCTGGAGAGGTCTGGGGGATTAGTATCTGTAAGCTTCATCCATTGCTGGACTTTCACACCAGACCTATTAACGTTGTGGTCTTCAACGCCCCAAAAAGACCTTATCTTAAGGCTGGTTTCCCGCTTAGATGCTTTCAGCGGTTATCCATTCCGAACTTGGCTACCCAGCCATGCCACTGGCGTGACAACTGGTGCACCAGAGGTTCGTTCATTCCGGTCCTCTCGTACTAGGAACAAATCCTTTCAAGTCTTAACGCCCACGGCAGATAGGGACCGAACTGTCTCACGACGTTCTAAACCCAGCTCACGTACCACTTTAATCGGCGAACAGCCGAACCCTTGGGACCTGCTTCAGCCCCGGGATGTGATGAGCCGACATCGAGGTGCCAAACCTCCCCGTCGATGTGAACTCTTGGGGGAGATCAGCCTGTTATCCCTAGAGTACCTTTTATCCGTTGAGCGATGGCCCTTCCACAAGGAACCACCGGATCACTATGGCCGACTTTCGTCTCTGCTCGAGCTGTCACTCTCACAGTCAGGCAGGCTTATGCCATTGCACTCAAAATCCGATTTCCAACCGGACTGAGCCTACCATCGCGCGCCTCCGTTACATTTTGGGAGGCGACCGCCCCAGTCAAACTGCCCACCATGCAGGGTCCTGGCCCGTGCTAAACAGGCTCAGTTAGACAACAGAAACATTCAGGGTGGTATTTCAACAGTGACTCCCTTAAAGCTGGCGCCCTAAGTTCATTGTCTCCCACCTATCCTACACAAAATCTTCCTGGTGCCACTGCAAAGCTGCAGTAAAGGTTCATAGGGTCTTTCCGTCTGACCGCGGGTACCCCGCATCTTCACGGGGAATTCAATTTCGCTGAGTCGATGCTGGAGACAGCGGGGAAGTCGTTACGCCATTCGTGCAGGTCGGAACTTACCCGACAAGGAATTTCGCTACCTTAGGACCGTTATAGTTACGGCCGCCGTTTACCGGGGCTTCAATTCAATGCGCTAACATCTCCTCTTAACCTTCCGGCACCGGGCAGGCGTCAGGCCCTATACGTCATTTCTCAATTTCGCAGAGCCCTGTGTTTTTACTAAACAGTCGCTACCCCCTGGTCTGTGCCACCACCTTAAGGTTTCCCTTAAAATGGCCTTGCTTCTTCCGAAGTTACGCAAGCATTTTGCCTAGTTCCTTCAGCATCGTTCTCTCAAGCGCCTTGGTATGCTCTACCTGTCCACCTGTGTCGGTTTAGAGTACGGTCTATACGCTAGAGCTATTTCCTGGAATCCTCAAAAAGCCTATTCAATCCATTAAGAATAAACAACATTTCAGATCCGTCACTTCTAGCAGGCTCAGGAATATTAACCTGATTCCCATCGATTACGGCTTTCGCCCTCACCTTAGGGGCCGGCTCACCCTGCGCGGATTAACCTGGCGCAGGAAACCTTGGACTTTCGGCGAAAGTGTCTCTCACACTTTTTATCGCTACTCATGTCAGCATTCGCACTTCCAATACCTCCAATAGATCTCACAATCTACCTTCATCAGCCTATGGAACGCTCCGCTACCACGTATATGACCATGATAAATCATATACATCCGCGTCTTCGGTACACAACTTTAGCCCCGTTACATTTTCGGCGCAGGAACTCTTATTTAGACCAGTGAGCTATTACGCTTTCTTTAAAGGATGGCTGCTTCTAAGCCAACCTCCTGGCTGTCCTGGAGTTCCCACTTCCTTTCACACTTAGTTGCGATTTGGGGACCTTAGACGGCGGTCAGGGCTGTTTCCCTCTCCACAATGGACCTTAGCACCCACTGTGTGTCTGCTATGCTCTACTTAAAGGCATTCGAAGTTTGATTGAGTTTGGTAAGACGGTGAGTCCCCCTAGCTCATTCAGTGCTCTACCTCCTCTAGTAATACATAACGCTCTACCTCAATAGATTTCGCGGAGAACCAGCTATCTCCGGGTTTGATTGGCCTTTCACCCCTAGCCACAGTTCATCCCCGTCTT
>CP039460.1:1227500-1265000 GCA_004843345.1 Acetobacteraceae bacterium | reverse complement strand
TTCCAAACAAACAGCATTCCGCCATCCTCAGGCACGGACGTCCGGAACATTTCACCAGCCTCTTGCTCTTCTGGATTTAAGGCCATTTCAACCTGAAAATGCTGAGCTTTTCCTGCGGGAGAAGTAATTGTCAGCCCCTCCTTTGGCAGAATAGGCTGCGGCGCTGTCGGAGATGCCAAGCTCGCCGTTACGAAGGAAGCCCCTAGGATTCCAAGAGAGAAAAGAGAGATTTTTTTTAAAGAAAGTAACATTCAGCTTTATCTTTTATTGAAAAAAAGGATTTTCGGCTATTTCTGCTTTCACAGAAGTTGGCATGCCATGTCCCGGAAAAACATGCGTATCATGTGGAAGGGTGAAGATTTTTTCACGGATATTTTTAAGCAAAGCCTCGCCATCGCAATAATCAAAATCACTCCGCCCGACTGTACCTCTAAATAAAGTATCCCCTGTAATCAGGCGATTACTTTTTTTATCATAAAAAACAACATGCCCTGGTGTATGGCCTGGAATATGAAGCACTTTCAACTCATGGCCACCAAATTCAACAATATCGCCATCTTTAAGCCAATGATCGGGCAGAATATTATCTCCCGGATCCATATCGCAATATTCCCCTTGCCCCTGCATATCATTCAAAAGAAATTCGTCTTCTTTCGAAGGTCCATAAATCACAGGCAATTTCTCTTGGTGATGAACAAGGCGAATCAGATCAACCAAACCAGCTGCACCGCCTGCATGATCAAAATGCCCATGGGTAATTAGAATCTTTTCAATCGGACGCTCATCAACAGCTTTTAAAATTTTTGCGATGTCCCCGCCTGGATCAATCACAAGCGCCTTACCCTCTTTTGAAAAGAGAATCGTACAATTCTGCCTTAATGATGTCACAGGCAAAATCTTCATCTCTAAACAGTTTTCTAAGCCTTGCTGCACTCTATGTGGCATCCTTCTCTCCTATTTTTAACAAGCTTATTGGGTTATATAAGATTTCTGTTTTAGAAATCACGCTCTCTTTACCAAGAAAGCAAAACTTTCTTTTTTCTTCTGTGTGCTTTAAGACACTAACAATACGTAATTTTACATTTTTAAGACTGGCATTTCGCATATTATGGTTCTGCTTCCACGTTTGTGCTTTCCTTTTTTAGCAACAGCCTCCCTTTTAGTCTCTTTTTCCTCCTTTGCTTCTGCGCATGCCGAAGAAGCACAAGCTGCGACATTGAGCAATACTAAGACTCCGCAGACATCCACTTCTTCCAGACGTCATGGAAAAATCTGTAAAACGAAGGTCGGTCTACGACCACACAAAAGAAAGGTTTTACAATGTGTTGGCTATGTGCATCTTGCAGCGCCCCATTATCAAGTTCATGGAGATGCGCATACATGGTGGAAACGTGCGGATGAAAAAAACTACGCCAGAGGCCAAATCCCTGAACCCGGCGCCGTTCTAAGCTTTAAAGCAACAAAAAAAATGTTTTATGGCCATGTTGCCCTCGTTCGCTCTCAAGAAGACGATCGTACGATTCGTATTGACCACGCACATTGGGGCGCTAATCAAATCGACCATAATACCCGTGTAATTGACGTTTCTCCTAATAATGACTGGACCGCTGTCCGGGTTGCCTTACGTGGGAATCCAAGCCAATTCGGAAAAGTCTATCCAACCAATGGTTTTATTTATCCTTGGAGCAAGGAAAAAGAGAATGAACAGGAGGAAGACCGCTTGGGAAAGCCATTCGCCGGCAGGCCAGTCGTGCAAGTAAACTTCAGGCTTCCAAGCCAAGTGAAATAGCACCTAAGTTGGACGGTCATCCCGATGGTAGGGGTGACCTTCTAAAATAGATTGCGATCTAAAAAGCTGCTCCATCAACATGACACGCACAAGCATGTGTGGCCATGTCATTTTACCCAATGAAATCGTAAAATTTGCGCGCTCCAACAGCGCACGGTCTAACCCTTGTGCGCCCCCAATCACGAATCGAAGATTTTTACCTGTTTCCTGCCATTCACGCATTTTATCTGCCAGCGCAAGACTATCTAAATTCTTACCTGCCAAATCCAATGCAATTACGAACTCATCCTCTTTACAGGTGTCTAAAAGAGCAACATTCTCACGATGTTTCTGCTCTGCGGATGACGTACCGCCAACATGTATCTCTTTAATCTCTAAATTTAAACGCAAACGTGTTTGGTAACGCTTAAAAAGAGATTCTTCTGGCGTCCCACGCATTTTTCCAATGGCGGAAATCGCCATAGACTGGCTCATCCTTCAACAACCTCAACGCTACCTTTATCAAAAGCAGCACTCCAAATTTTTTCAATGGAATAAAGCTCTCGCTTTTCAGGAAGAAGAAGATGTATCACGATGTCTCCGCCATCCAACACAATCCAGCCACTTTCAACTTCTAAGCCTTCAATCGAGCTTGTCTCGTTCCATTCTTTAAAAAGTGATTTTAAATGATAGGCCATGGCGACCAGCTGGCGTTGAGACTCCCCAACTGCAACAATCATTCGCTGTGCAAAATTAGACTGTTTGCCAATATCTAAAGTCACAATATCCAACGCCTTATCATCATCAAGACTCTCTTCGATCTTAGCAATTCTTTCGTCAAGGGCGAGTGTGTATTTATTTTCTGTCATTTCTAAAACAGCTCCTTTTCGTTCTTTCTCTTATCTTACTCTATCTTCAATCAAATCTCAGATTTTTACAAAAATGAATTTTTAGCCCGAATTTCTGTGGAAGAAAGATTAACTTCTTTTCTATGAATAAAAACCCAATCTGGCGCACCTTTTATCCCAAGTGCTTGGGATTCTCTTTCTGGCCTTTGCCAATGGCGTATCCATGAGGCAGAAGGCGATTTCAAGGCCTCTTTATTCGATCCAGGTCTGGCAAAAACAGCGATAGGAACAGATTTAATTAATGCTTTTCCACGATACCATTTGCACAAATCAGGCAAATTATCCGATCCCATCAACCAAATAAAACGAATATTAGGAAAATTTCTCTTAAGATGTTCAAGAGTTAAAAATGTCTTCTGAGTGCCATATCGCTGTTCAATCCCTGTTGCGATAATTCTAACCCCATCTGCCAATTTTTCAGCGGATTCCAACCTTTCCTCAAATGAGGCCATTTTTTGACCAGACTTAAAAGGATTCCCGGGGGAAACCATTAGCCACACTTGTTGAAGATTAAGGGCACGCAAAGCCCGCTCAGCAAGAGAAATATGCCCCTTATGCGCTGGATTAAAAGAGCCTCCAAGGATGCCAATACGCATTTTCTCTAGCCTTAAAGCGGTGAAAGCTCTCTCTTAGACATTAAAGCGGAAATGAAGAATATCCCCATCTGCGACAATATATTCTTTACCTTCAATTCTGGCCTTGCCAGCTTCTTTTGCGCCAACTTCTCCGTTGAATTCAACGTAATCTTTATAAGCAATCGCTTCGCACGCAATAAAACCACGCTCAAAATCATTATGAATCACAGCAGCGGCTTGAGGCGCTTTCGTCCCTTCTGTAATTGTCCAAGCTCTGGTTTCTTTAGGACCAACGGTAAAATAGGTTCTTAACCCAAGAAGCTGGTATCCCGCCGCAATGACCTGATCAAGACCCGATTGTGAGAGACCAAGATCACTTAAAAATTCAGCGCGGTCCTCAAGAGGAAGCTGACTGACTTCGGCTTCAATGGCCGCAGAAACAACAACAATCCCTGCTTTTTCTTCCAATGCCTTTGCACGCACTTTCTCAACGAAAGGATTTACAGTCTCGGCCTCTCCTGAGATTTCATCCTCTCCCACATTACAAACATATAAAACAGGCTTTGTCGTCAAAAGCTGAAGCTGATTAATTTCTTTCTCTTTACCTTCAACTTTAGCCGCTCTTGCTGGCTTTCCTTCTCGCAAGACTTCTAAAAGGGGCGCTGCGAGTTCTAACTGCTCTTTTGAAAGACGGTCACCGCCTTTGGCTCTTTTTTCCCAATTCACGACACGCTTTTCGAGGCTTTCCAAATCCGAAAGCATCAATTCTGTTTCAATGATTTCAGCATCGCGCAGAGGATCAACACTGCCTTCAACATGGGTAACATCCCCATTTTCAAAACAGCGAAGCACATGAATAATCGCATCAACTTCACGAATATTGGCGAGAAACTGATTTCCAAGCCCTTCACCTTTTGAAGCCCCTCTTACAAGGCCTGCAATATCAACAAACTCTAAACTTGTTGGCAAAATTTTCTGTGACTTTCCAACTTTACACAAAATCTCTAAACGAGGGTCTGGCACTGCAACACGGCCAACATTTGGCTCAATCGTACAAAAAGGATAATTTGCCGCCTGCGCCCCGACTGTTGCGGTTAGCGCATTAAATAAGGTTGATTTTCCGACATTAGGCAATCCCACAATTCCACAATTAAACCCCATGTCTTTTGTACTCCTACCTTAATTTAACTTTTAGAATTATTTAGATGTTTTAGATTCTTGAGCAGCCTTCAAGGCAGCTGCCAAAGCATTGTCTACATTTTCCTGCTGATCAAAAATAAATTTCTGCTTTTCAACAATCTTTTTCTCTTTTTCATGCAGAGCCTTAGCTTCTTTGATTGCTTTTTCAAGCGCTACGCCTTCAAGCTTTTCTTCTTTAACTTGGCTTCCCGCCCAAAGGCCTGCTTTTTCTGCAAGCTTACCTGTCAGTCCTTCTGGCGTGCCCAGCGCCAGCACAACAGACTCATCGGCAAGATGATCTAACCAAATATCCAAATCTTTACGCTGCTCTTCGGGAAAATTTCCCATCACATAGGAAACGACCAAGGCACGATCCCCTGGATGACCTATCCCAAGGCGAATACGCCAATAATCTGGATTGCCAGAAAGGTCACGGATAGAACGGAGACCATTGTGCCCCGCAATCCCGCCGCCTTTTTTAATCCGGCATTTCCCCCATGGCAGATCCATCTCATCATGAAAAACAAATACTTGCTCATGCGGAATTTTATAAAACTGCATCGCTGGCACGACAGAACGGCCAGAAAGATTCATAAAGGTGAGAGGCTTGAGGAGCAAGACAGACTCACCTGCAATTTTCCCCTCTGCAATCTCACCATTAAAACGGGCACGCCATGGCGAAAAGCCATGACGTTCCGCAATGCGATCGAGGGCCATAAAACCAATATTATGCCGATGAAAGCGATAATTGGCTCCCGGATTTCCGAGACCTACCCAAAGCTGCATTTGATTAGCCTTCAGCTGTTTCTGCTTCTGGAGCTTCCTCTGAAGCTTCTTCCTCATCCGCTTCAGCTTCTTCTGAAACAGGTGCGGCGATGCTCAAAATCACGAGATCTTCAAGATGCCCAACAGGCGTAATTCCTTCAATCCCCTTAAGGTCTTCCCAACGAAGATTGTCAGCGATTTCAAGCGCAGCAATATCTGCAATGAAGTGCTCAGGAATATGTTCCACATCAACTTCGACTTCAACAGAATGGCGAATAAGATTAACAACACCACCAGCTCTAACACCTTGGCATTCTTCCTCGTTTTCAACAACGACTGGAATCTGGACGTGAACTTTCTGACCTGGACGCATACGCTGCAAATCAATATGCAATGGCGCATCTGTCACTGGGTGAAATTGAATTTCACGCATCAAAACAGGCTGACGGCGGTCTCCAAGCTGTACTTCGTACAGACGGGATTGCCAACCGCCACGGTTTAGCTCTTTATCAATGATACGAGGATCAATTTCAAAAAGGGCTGGCTCTCTCCCGCCACCGTAAATCACACCAGGGACTTTTCCGGCACGTCTCACTGCGCGGGCTGCCCCCTTACCTGCTTTCTCGCGCGGGGAAACTGGAAGTTTCTGCATTTCTGCCACGTTAAATACTCCATTAAATTAGTAAATGTGCTTTTCTTTTCTCTTGGGGAAAGCAAAGCACAAAATTAAATAAAATCCATCAACTAAAGAGGTCGAACCTCCAGGGGTGTTCGCACCTTACAGTGAAAAACTGCCTTGATAGGATATATGCCTTACGGGAAAATCAATTCTTTTTCAATCTTTTCTCGAAAGCACGCTCCATTATAGCTTAGGCTTTAATGAAGGAAAACTGCCGTCCTGCCAGAGCCAGTATTTCATCTTTTCTCAGACTCTCACGCCGATAACTCCACAGACGTAAATCTGAACATGTATCAAAACCAGAAACCGAAACTTTATCAACACCACGAGCAACTAAACGATGGAAGCAATAGCCTGGCAAGTTAAAATGGTATTTTCCCTTTTTTGAACCCTTATAAAGCCAAGGCGAAGCCTCTTTGTCATGTGCATAAATTTTTTCAAGCATCTCTCCTGAGATTTCGTAAGAAGAGGCGGTTATACAAGGACCAATTGCCGCAACAATTTCTGTCGCCCCCAGCGACCTAAGGGCTTCAACGCCAGATTCAATAACGCCACTTACCGCCCCAAGCCATCCAGCATGCACAGCTGCAACAACCTTTTTACCCTGAGCTGTTTTTCCTTCCAACAAAAGAGGACCGCAATCTGCCGTTACAATGGCCGCAACAATATCAGATCGATCGGTTGCAATACCGTCCCCTTCTTCTGAAAATGGCGTATCTAGTGCATCACCTTCTCGGATAATTTTTACCTTTGTGCCGTGAACTTGTTTCATCGCCTGTACGGGAAGACCGTGAATCTGCCAAACTTTCTTATCCCCCTGCCTAACGAAAGAGGCTGGCTGCGCCAAAGGATATTTCTCGAATAACTCTTCACTCACAACAGGCAACGGTGGCAGTCCTGCCTTAATCGTTCCAAATCCGTGTGGCTGGCTCAAAAGGCTAGAAGTTATAAAAGCAGGATTTTGCATAAATATCCCCAGTTTATTTTGCACGTTTAAAAAGAGGAGAGATTATCTTTCTCTGTTCTGACCAATTCTCAGGCACTGGCGTCAGATTATCTCCCTCAAAAGGCAAATGACGAAACGCCTGCACCATCATATAAATACCAAATAAAAGCATTGGTACTGAAAGAATCTGCCCCATTGTAACACCGCCTGCTAGAAAACCGATATTCCAATCAGGCTCACGGAAACATTCACAGAACATTCTTGCCGAGGCATAACCACTCAAAAAAAGCCCTGCGGTAAAACCTGGACGAGAGCGCAAAGCGGGCCTCGAAATCGAAAACAGAAGAACAGAGAAAAGAAGAAGTCCCTCCATCAAAGCTTCATAAATCTCAGACGGATGCCGTGGAAGCGAATCAACATGGGGATAGATCATTGCCCATGGAAGCCCCTCCATCTGGACAGGGCGCCCCCAAAGCTCGCCATTGATAAAATTTGCACAACGTCCCAACCCTAGGCCAATTGGAATAAGAGTCACGACACGATCTGAGAAAGCAAGAAAACTGATTTTCTCCTTATACGAAAACCATGCCAGAGCCAGCACAACACCTAAACAGCCTCCGTGAAAAGACATACCGCCATTCCAAACCACAAAAATCTCTAAAGGGTGGGTTAAATAAAAAAATGGCTGATAACAAAGGACATAACCGAGACGCCCTCCTAAAATCACCCCTAAAATGGCAAAAAAGAGAAAATCATCCACCTGCTTCCGAGTCGCTGCCACAGGACGAAGCGAGCATAATTTATGTGCAATCGGCATTGCCAATAAAAAGGCCGTCATATAGGCCAAACCATACCAGCGGACAGCACACCAAATCAGTGTTATTGAAAGCGGATGCAATCCTGGAACGGGAAAAGGTAAATGAAACGCAACCGCATCAAATTCAGGAAAGATAAGTGGTGAAGACATGTTCTTAAAAATAAATCCTTGAAAGCGCTTTTAAAGAAGGAAAGAGGCCATTTACACAAAGAATATTAGAGATTCTTCTCTTCTGTACGAAGATATTTCCGTACATATTCTTTGATTCCCTTTTCAAGGGAGGTGAATTCAAATTGATACCCACTTTGGCGGAGAAGCGTTAGGTCTGCCTCTGTAAAATTCTGATACTGCTTTTTCAGCTGTTCTGGAGGGTCTATAAACTCTATTTCTTCTGGAACGCCAAACTCACGACAAAGACATTTTGCCATATCTAAAAAAGAACGGGCCTTACCTGTCCCTGCATTAAAAAGACCACTAGTTGCCGGATGATAAAAGAACCATAAAAAAAGCTGAACAATATCACCAACCCAGACAAAATCTCTTAACTGTCCACCGTCCGCAATGCCCTCACCTGTTGATTTAAACAAGCGCGGCTTTTCTCCCTGACGAAGTGTTCTCGCAATTTGACAGGCAACTGACTGCATCGAGCCTTTATGATATTCATTTGGGCCATAAACATTGAAGAATTTCAACCCAACCCATTGGGGAGGGGCTGGACGTTTATTCTCAAGTTCACGGGCCACCCACAAATCAAAGGACTGCTTTGTCCAGCCATATAGATTTAAGGGTTTAAGTTCCTTAATCGCCCCTATCCCATCTTTAAATTCTTCTGCTTTATCCGCAGCGCCATAGGTTGCAGCAGACGAAGCGTAAAAGAAAGGAATATTCCGATGGGCACAGAAACGCCATAAATCTTGTGAGAAACTGACATTTGTATGCCAAGCCAAGTCCCCATCACGCACAGTCGTTGCACTGATGGCTCCTAAATGAAAAACGCCATGCACAGCGCCCCGTGGCAAACTTTTAAGGAAAGCCATGGCATATTCTGGATCAATAATCTGATCCGGCGGGTGGGAATGAAGGTTTCGCCACTTCTTCCCATCGCGCAGTCTATCTATAACAATTGTTCGACGCCCTCTTGCTGCCAACGCAGCCTGAAGACATGAGCCGATAAATCCGGCTCCACCAGTGACGATAAGCATAGAGACTGTTATACTCATGTTTTAATATATCTGCCTAGTCTGGCACTCTTGTCTTTTCTTCTCAAAAAGAAATTTTAAGAAGCTCTAAAGACGCAATTAAAACGTGAAATGGATAAAACGATAATGAAGTCCGCTCTTTTGAATGACTTAGCTGGTTTCGCTGGTGCCGCTTATTCCGTTGCAAACGGCGTTCGGGAAGAAATTAAAACCGTCGCAAAAAACCAAATAAACGGCCTAAGCGCACGCATGGATCTTGTCCCTCGCTCTGAACTCGACACGGTTGAAATTCTAGCTCAAAAAACAAGAGAAGAAACAGACACACTAAAAAAACAAATTACCGACATGCAGGCGCATATTAATGAACTCCAAGAGCGTCTGACAACTCTTGAAGATGCTATCACAAGCTGAGACCTCTTGATATTCTCTCCTAATTTAACCTTTTAAAACTTTCGGGCTTTGTTCTGTTTATGACTCAAAATATGCCAACTTCAAATCGTCCTTTTATTCTCATGATTGGTTGCGGACGCATGGGAAGCGCAATGCTCAATGGATGGCTTAAAGCCAACCTTCCCTTTGATTTTGCTGTTTTTAAACGCACAAAACCAGAAAACTTTCCCTCAAATGTTAAGCTTTTTCTAGAGAGTGAAGCGCTTAAAAATCTTCCTAAAATTCCAGATATGATTGTCTTGGCTGTAAAACCTAATATGACAAAAAAAATTTTAGGACTTCTCTCAGAAGTTCTTACCCCCGAAAAGCTTCAGCAATCTTGCCTTTTTTCTGTCATGGCTGGCATTAAAACAACACAGCTCACCGCCCTTGCGCACGGCGCACCTGCAATCGCTGTCATGCCAAATATTGCAGCCGAGCTTCGAGCTTCAGCAACAAGCCTTTTCATTCCACCAGAAACAAATCCCAAGACGAAAAAACTTGCGCTCCAATTGGTTGAAGCCTTTGGCAGTGCCGTCCCACTCCGAAAAGAAGAGGAAATTCAGCCGGCAATTGGTCTCGCAGGTTCTGGCTCTGCCTATGTTTTTCTCCTTGCTGAACTCTTGGAACAAGCGGGGGTAAAAAATGGCCTTGGAAAAGATGAAGCAAGAAAACTTTCTCGAGATATGATCTATGGTGCTGGCGTTTTGCTTAAAAATAGCCCGTCCACGGCAACAGCCCTGCGTGAACAAGTCACAAGCCCAAATGGAACCACCGCCGCAGCGCTCTCCGTTCTTATGACACCAGAAAACTGGCCAAATTCTGTGAATGAAGCTGTCAAAGCGGCGATCAAACGCACTCAGGAACTTTCAAACGAAGGCTAATACCAAAAATCTTTCAATCTCAAGGGATTTACCTATGCAAGCTGCCGCAAATTCAGAAAATTTTTCCAATACAGAGGATTGGGACGATTTTGATATTTTCCAAGAATCCTCTGATTCTGCTCAAATTCCCTCTGAATTTGCCGAGGATCTCTTAAAGCAGCATGTGCGCAGCAAAGAAGCCTACGAAGAATTTTCGTCTAATTTTTTAGAAGCCGCAATGGTTTTAGCCGACGAAAAAGGGTGGCAGAATTTTACATTAAAAGATGTTGCCAATGAGGCGGATATCCCTTTTTCATGGGTAAGAGAGCATATTCCAACTAAAGTAGCACTTTTTAAACGCCTCAACCGGCAAATCGACCAAAATGCCTTCAAAAGCAATGATTCTCTAAAAGGGGTAGCCTTACGGGACAATGTTTTTAATCTCTTCATGCGTCGCTGTGATGGATTACAGGCCCATCGTCAAGGCTTTCTCTCCCTTTTGCACACGATCCCTTTATCTCCATCGCTTGGAAGCGAATTTCTTACTGGAAATGTCGAATCTGTCACATGGATTGCAGATATTGCAGGCCTTGACCGAAAAGGCATTAAAGGATTTTTCCGCCTTCAAGCCTTAGGAATTTTATGGGCTAAGGTTTTACGTTGCTGGGCAAAAGACGAAAATGAAGAGCTTGAATCGACAATGATTGCCTTGAATGAAGGACTAGATCAGCTGGAAAAATTTAACCTTCTTATTTCACAGGAAATAGAAAATTAACGAAAAAATAAAAAAAATCCTTTCCCCCCCTTTACGAAGCCCCTAAGAACATTATAAACAGGGCTCACATCTTCTCCTTCAGGAGAGGCATCGTGCCCTGTCTTAAATCCACTAAATAAGTTAGTGAGCGATGAAATGGATATTGGGGTGTAGCCAAGCGGTAAGGCAGCGGATTTTGATTCCGCCATGCGGAGGTTCGAATCCTCCCACCCCAGCCATGTTTCCAAAAGTTAAAAATCTCTTCTTTGGATATTCTTTTGAATTTTCTTGTGCTTTTGGGGTATTATAAAAAATTCTAAGTTTCTTTGCCGCAGAAAGTTTATATCTAGCTATGCCTGAAATGCCATTTGATCAGAGAGAACACTCTGCCCACCCTCACTCTTTTAACCAGATACGAGATGCTGCGGATAGTGCCAACTTGATTCCCCATACAGAGCTTGACCGTATGCATCGAATTGTTGGTATCATTTCCCGTATTTCGTTCGGTGTTGCAAGTATCGTACTTATTCTACTTGCCTATGTTCTTCTTTATTACGGTATTCGTGATCTCTATCTCTTTTTAATGAATGACACCGCACATCATGATGATATTAAAAATCTGATTCTACGTACGGTAAGTTATGTCGTTGTTGCAATCGCCGTTTTTGACGTTGCTAAATTTTTCATTGAAGATGAGGTCATTAAAGATTCGGACAAACTTAGTGAATGGCAGATTCGAAATAGTCTAAGTAAATTTATTACAACTGTCATTATTGCGGTTTTTGTCGAAGGCTTAGTTGGTATCTTTGAAGAAGGTGTCGGTGGTGGCATCAATGTTCTTTACCCAGCCTCTCTCCTGGTTGTTGGCTCTTTAATTGTCTTTATCATGGGGGTCTATCAGAAAATGACACGCAATGTCCTTTTAGCGGAACGAAAGAGAACCCAAATCCAACGCATCAGAACAGCGCACGATCACTCAGATCATACCGAAGAATAAAACGTAAAAAAGGAGACTGAATTCAGTCTCCTTTTTTAAAGCTAACATGCAAAATTTTTATTTCTTGCAGCAACCGCGGGATCTTTTAATAAGAAACAAAACGGCCAAGACGACTAAAGCCAAGACAATTTTACATTTATGTTTTGCAAAACAGCAGGAAGACTTTTCTCCAAAATCATCCAAACCGAAATCTTGCATATCATCCAACTCTTCGAGCAAAATATCCTCAGAAGGCTCTCTTCCCATTGCAGAAGAAACCGCTTTTTCAATACTATCGTGAACATTCACATTTTGTTCTGACATATAAAACCTTACAACGACTTAAAATTAAAAGGAGCAGATAAATTTCACTTCATCTCTCATAGACACAGCTTGATTTTCTCACTCCCTCTCTCATTGGACAAGCCCTTAAACAGGTGGTTGGGCTAAAAAAAGTTTAATTGCAAAATAAAGCAATGAAATCCCCGCAATGCGGTCTATCCAAACAGCACTTTTTCCTTTTTTTAGCCATATTGAAGCTGGCTGAGCAAAAAGCGCCAAACTCGTAAAAATAGAAAAAGCGACCAGCATCTGTAAAAAAGTTAAAATAAGTGTAAAGAATTGAATATCCTGCTCTTTGGGAATAAAAGCTGGAAAAACAAATAAAAACAAAAAACCAATCATTGGATTAAAGAGATTTGTCATCAAACCTTGCCCATAGGCTGTGAGTAAAGAAGCTCTTGGCGTGTTTATCACATTGTCCAAATTTGCAGTATCGGAAATCAAATCCTTGGGCTTGCTCAAGATTGAGCGCAGAGCAAGATAAAGGAGATATAAGACACCTGCCCATTTTAAAACGATGAAGGCCTGTTTAAAATGAAATAGCAAAGCGCTTAATCCTAAAATCGTCGCAATGCCCCAAAAGAATAAAGAGGTCAAAATGCCTAAAATGACCCCAAAAGAAAAGCGAAAACCATCTTTGATCGCAGAGCGAAGAACCAAAATCATATCTGGCCCCGGTGTTGCCGCTAAAAAAAGAGAAGCAACAGTGTAAGCAAGTAAGGAAGAAAGAATAGAGGATGTCATTAAAATTTTATCTTTAAGCCCAAAAGAAAAGTGTAGTCTAAAGAATTTTAAAAGAGATTAAAGTTCTGTTTTCTGAGTATCTCTGCCAAAATCCCTAAATGAGTATATACTTGTTTTTTCTCATCAAAATTAAGTAATTTCTTTTTTTTATTTATCTATCACTTATAATGCGCAACAAATCTGCTCTAGCAATTCTCATTCTCTGTGTTTAGTATTCTCAAAGAAATGAAATTATATCCTAATAAGCGCTCCCATTTGGTGAGGAAAAATTTATGACTATTGAATCTGCTGCTAAGAACGGCCACTCAACGGACTTACGTTCTGAATTAAGGGCATTTACAACAGAAATTGTCAGCGCTTATGTCTCCGCACACACCGTCCCTGTGGAAAAGCTTTCTACACTTATCAGCGAAGTGTACAGCGCTCTGGAAGCAACCAATCAAGGAACAATTGCTTCAAACAATAAGCTTACACCGGCAATTGACCCAAAAAAATCTGTTTTTCCAGACTACATCATCTGTTTAGAAGACGGAAAAAAACTGAAACTTTTACGCCGTCATCTGAAATCTGTCTATAACATGACACCTGAGGAGTACCGAGCCCGCTGGTCACTTCCAACAAGCTATCCAATGGTGGCACCGAACTATGCAAAGCAACGCTCACAACTTGCGCAAAAAATCGGCCTTGGGCATCAAAAAAAATAAAATCTATCATATCTCAAACGTAAAAAGCCTGCTTAAATTCAAAGCAGGCTTTTTACGATTATATCAAAAACTCAATGCGAATTTGACATAATCGCTGTTGCACCAATCAAATCACCCTCAAAATGATCTTGTCCATCCTCATAATCTGAACATCCCTCTGTCGCCTTCACTGTTCGAATTTTAGCGCCTTCTATCTCCATAGAAACAGAGCAGGCTTTTCGATGAGCGTCTCCGTTATAGCTAATCACCAAATTATTTTCTTTTTGAGTCGCCTTTGCTGGCGTATCCGTTTGATAGCCTAAACTTAAATGCCCACTTGCCCCTTTTTCCGTGATAGCCCCAAATCCAAGAGATGGACTAATGAGCACAGCAAGTTGGTCATTTTTATTCATCTTAATAAAACAGAGTGCCTTCCCGGGAACATTCGCCTCTTTCCAGAGTTCTTCTAGCGTTTTACTGGAAAGATCTTTCTGCTCAATTAAAGGATTTTTTTCCTGAGCCTGAATGCCAGAATTTAGAGCAAAGACACCTATACCCAAACCCAAGAAAAATAACTTGTGCAGAGAAGTTTTCTTGTCCAACATCTTAGACCTCCAAAAGACTATCATTTTAAATCTGGTAACGCTCTTAATCCCTTTAAGGGAACGCTAAACGCACATTCTGCCCCATGCCAATAAGTGCAGTTTTTCTCACTTGCCTGAATGACTTTCCCATCCTTAAACTTTAGACCAACCTGACAAGACAAAGAATCTTTCGCAGACTGCCCTTCTTGATTTGCTTGGAAAAGAGTAAGTGTTTCCGCATGCTCATTAATCTTTTTTCGTGAAAAAACCTGTTTTAATTCTGGTGTATCTTGCCCCAAAGCGCCTGCGCAATTTTCTGTTTCTAAAACCAATTCAAAACGTAAGGTTTTAGGATTAAGCAATAAAAAACCATTTGCATTTTCCCAAAGATGATAGCCTTGCGGACTAAAACCTAAATCTTTTTTAGCCTGCATCACATCCGACTTAAAAAGCATCTTGGGTGTTTTATTGATTTCTTGTGCCCTTGCACGTTGAATGGCTTGGTTTTTCTTTTCCTGCACGGCTCGATTAGCTAATAAGACCTTTTCACGCTCTTTTAAAACTTTGGAAGTTGGTTTCGCATAACTGTCAAAAACAGGCGCAGAAACAGAATCTGATTTGCTTTCCAAAGCACTTAAAGTATCTGATAAATCTTTATCATCCTCTTTATCTGCTGATTCCTGCTGTCGTTCCTCAGATCCCACCTGAATTTTCTCCACTTCGGTATCTGAATCTAATGCCTTCGCAGAAGGTGCATGGTCTGAAGAAATGGAATTTTCTGAATGGGATGCATCACCATTCCACCAATGGCTTACCTCATTAACACCCTGATCAATATAGCCCGAAATGCCCGTATCTTTTGAAGTTTCAGCTTTATGATGGGCATGATGGGTAGCAACGTTATGTTCAAACAAAGCGTAAAGACTAGCCCCTGCGCCAAGCGTAAAAAGAATTAAAACAAACTTCTGAACGATACTTCTCTGACTCATACCCAACACCCTCTCTTATTCTCTATTTCTATTTTAATAATAAATCGTTTAAGAATTTACTTTGCTGGGTCACCACTAAAAGGAAGGTCTGGAATATGTGAAAAACTCCTGACATCCGGTGCTTTTTCTTGTTCGTTCTGATCTTTTAAAAGACTTTTTTCAAAACTTAACCCATTTTTTTCATTATATTTTTCACTCTGCTCTAAATAAAAATTAGCACTGAGGTCTACATACTTAATGACTTTAAATCGCATCGGAACAATTTTTTCACCTGTTTCTCTATCTTTATAAGAAAGAGGTTCTTCCCCTAATAAAATTGCTGTCGGACCGCTCACTGCTGGCGGTGTGCCCATTCCAAAACGAAAGGGTTCAGCACCAGGTTCAATCAAACGTGCTGGCTGATAATTTTTATAAAGAACACGCCCCCCTTCAACACGCTGAAAATTGGTTTCATTAAGCGCTAAAACAGTAAAGATACAATGTCCTTCAACTGCAAAAGGATCCTGCGTTTCTAACTGATATTCTGGAATACCATTACACGCTTCAAGAATATCTTTCCCCCAAAATTTTTGCATCTTCGCTAATTCGATTTCAGAGCCAGACCGACGGTACATCTCTGCTGCCTTGTTTACAGCAACGCCCTTTTCAATCATTTTAGCTTCAACAATAACCCTCTTAAAGTCAGCAGCATCCCAGCAACGGCCTTTTTGAAGACGAATAGCCTCTTTCAAAGATTTTGCAGAAACGCCAGAGACAGGGTCATCTGCGGCCTTCATATAACGTGAAAAAACCTCAAAATGCTGTTCCTTGTCCATGATGTCTTCTCGGGGAATCCCAAGACGTGAACTCCATTCCTCCACCATATAAGGTTTATTTAAGCCAATAGATGCAAATTGCATAATCGTTTGCCAACTATGAATGCCAGCGCGCCCCCACGCCACAGCGGCCATCACCCTCGTTGGAGAACGCAAGGGTAAATTCCCATCATCTACTGCGGCATAATCTTCAAATGTCCATCCAGCATCATGAATATTCTGATAATCTTCGTACAACAAGCCTGTTTTCTGCCACACCTCAAGTCTGGGGCAGCATATTCTGGCGTCGCCGTCATGTACTGCATCTTAGAATGCACCATTCAACAGGTGAAGCACAGCTTGCTAAAGAGAAAGGAAGTGCCCAGCAAAATATTCTGCGTAAAAAAGAAATATTACTCATTCCTCATCCTGATCTTTATCATCATCTACTTTTTTAAGATCACTCTGTTTTTTGACATCTGTATTTTTTGTTCCAGCTGGCCTCTTAATAGGAGGCGCCATTTTAGCACCAATCAGCGCTTTCGAAAGCAAATGCCCTTTAGATTCATAATCCGCACAGCCTGCACTTTCCTTCGCTGTCACAATCCCCTTGCTGAACTGTCATCGTAACTTCACAAGCACGATGCCCTGATTGTATCAACTGAAATAAAGTTAACTGATCTCCCTGATAAAGAAACGAGTGGTGGATAGCGCTGATGATCTTTACCAAAAATGGGCTTTACTTTTCCAACTTCGCTAAAACTTAAAAGGCCAGAAGTAATTTTCGGGAAAATGAGTAAAACCACCTGCGTCGGCTTTTCGCCTGCAATGGAGGAAGGAATCTCATGTAAAAAAGTAAATGCCTCTTCATGCTCACGCGCACTATCCCAAACTTCCGACAAAGGACGCGTCTCATGATATGGCGCAGCCTTACTATCAGCCTTAATTTCCTCAAAACTACTATGAGGCAAAGCACTCTGTACTGGGAAAGCCGAAAGATTTAAAGGGATCAGAAAGGCAAATAAGAAAAAAAAGCAATAAAATAATCTGCCTTGTTTTAACCGCCGAGTAAATTCCAAGAAAATCCCTCCTTTTTTATCTTTTTCATAAGCATCCCACATATCGTTTTATACTAGCCTTACCCTAAAATGTAATGATAAAATCAAAGCAGAGTTTCTAAATTTAAGCCATTCTATTATCACGCTAATAAACTGGGTATGGGACAAAATGCTCGTGCAAAAAATCATCACATATTTTCTCATAGCCACATCTGGAATTTCCATCGCAGGATGTATGGTTCCCGATCCTGATCGCTATCCTGATTTAGATAATCCCCACATTGTCTCTAAAGATAATATTGCTTATTTGAATGCTTCCATCAATCATAAAGATAGCATTCCCAAACCTATCAAATCCATGTCAGCCCTCTCACCTGTAAACCGTCAGCGCCTCTCTGAAATTGGCATTATCATTCCAAACGATCCAAACACGATCAGTCGCTATTTGACGCTTTATTTTACAGATGGCACTTCGGACTCTGGTGTCTTGTCGAGTTTCTTCATGGCAACTATGCGCCTGTCAAAACAATCTGGTTTTCAAGCAGTATGATTGTACATGCCCTGCATTTGCATGATGATCAGCTCGAAAATGCGAAACAAGGAAAAGACTGGGCTGGTCCCGACTTTTACAATCCCAAAATTCAAGCTTGTGTTGCGAGAGTCACCGCACAGGGTTTAACAGAAGAATACCCATTCCAAAGTTGGAACTATTGTTCCGATCCGCAAACAAAAAAAGATCTCACGCCTAGAAGAAACTATCTACACTGGCTCTGGGATTGGGTTTAATCCAATCTAAATAGCGGGTGGTTCATCAAAAAACTCTGTTGCGGCAACCTTTAAACTCACACCATGGTGCATTTTATCTGCGATTTGAAGTGTCTCCTCAAGATGCGTCCATTCTTTTGGATAGGCTTCGTTAATCCGATTCATAATCTCAGCAGGAACACCTTTACGCACAGCACCCCTCAAAGTAACAAGCGCTTCTAAATTCGTTAAGGCCTCTTGTAAATTCTGTTTTACTTCGTCCTCATCAGGAACTTCACCTTGCTTTGTCGTAGGAATTTTCCCTTTTTCGAAAGCATTTGTTGGAACACCTAAGGTCTCCACCCAGTTATCTAACTCAATCGGTGTCTCAATTTCAGAATGAACAGCCTTCACAATAAAATCTGGCTGATAATCTGCCTGCACCCAAACAGAATCTGTTTATCCGAAACTTCTTCTAAACGTAACGTTTGATATTGAGAAAAAGGTAATCCTTTTTTTAAGAACATACGGCAAGTACTATAAGGCGCATTCGCAATACGCCAGTTTTCATCACGGACGCACGCCGAATTATACTTGAAGACATTATCCGATACTTTTGATGTAAAGTATGTTTTTGTTAAGCCATTCGCAAATAAGAATTACATCCCCCAAGAGAAAGAGGAAGAAGTAAAGCCGAAAATAGAAAAGAAGAAGATCGCATAAGAGTCAATTATAAAAGAAAGAGGAGAACAGTCTAAACAAGTTCATTCATTTGTGCAAAATCTCTTCTATCTGAAGGATTAATTGCGGTACGGGATTGTTTTTTCAATCTTGAATAAATCCCAGCTTCCTTTTTCTTGTTACTTTTCCCAATAGTCTTTCCAAACTCTTTGAGTGAGCAGACAAGAAAAGGTCCTTGTGCTAGCCCCCTTATTCTTTTTTTTGCAAAGCAAACCCCCACTTGCGTTAATTGAGTGGGGTTTCTGTTTTAGAAATCACGCTCTCTTTACCAAGAAAGCAAAACTTTCTTTTTTCTTCTGTGTGCTTTAAGACACTAACAATACGTAATTTTACATTTTTAAGACTGGCATTTCGCATATTATGGTTCTGCTTCCACGTTTGTGCTTTCCTTTTTTAGCAACAGCCTCCCTTTTAGTCTCTTTTCCTCCTTTGCTTCTGCGCATGCCGAAGAAGCACAAGCTGCGACATTGAGCAATACTAAGACTCCGCAGACATCCACTTCTTCCAGACGTCATGGAAAAATCTGTAAAACGAAGGTCGGTCTACGACCACACAAAAGAAAGGTTTTACAATGTGTTGGCTATGTGCATCTTGCAGCGCCCCATTATCAAGTTCATGGAGATGCGCATACATGGTGGAAAACGTGCGGATGAAAAAAACTACGCCAGAGGCCAAATCCCTGAACCCGGCGCCGTTCTAAGCTTTAAAGCAACAAAAAAAATGTTTTATGGCCATGTTGCCCTCGTTCGCTCTCAAGAAGACGATCGTACGATTCGTATTGACCACGCACATTGGGGCGCTAATCAAATCGACCATAATACCCGTGTAATTGACGTTTCTCCTAATAATGACTGGACCGCTGTCCGGGTTGCCTTACGTGGGAATCCAAGCCAATTCGGAAAAGTCTATCCAACCAATGGTTTTATTTATCCTTGGAGCAAGGAAAAAGAGAATGAACAGGAGGAAGACCGCTTGGGAAAGCCATTCGCCGGCAGGCCAGTCGTGCAAGTAAACTTCAGGCTTCCAAGCCAAGTGAAATAGCACCTAAGTTGGACGGTCATCCCGATGGTAGGGGTGACCTTCTAAAATAGATTGCGATCTAAAAAGCTGCTCCATCAACATGACACGCACAAGCATGTGTGGCCATGTCATTTTACCCAATGAAATCGTAAAATTTGCGCGCTCCAACAGCGCACGGTCTAACCCTTGTGCGCCCCCAATCACGAATCGAAGATTTTTACCTGTTTCCTGCCATTCACGCATTTTATCTGCCAGCGCAAGACTATCTAAATTCTTACCTGCCAAATCCAATGCAATTACGAACTCATCCTCTTTACAGGTGTCTAAAAGAGCAACATTCTCACGATGTTTCTGCTCTGCGGATGACGTACCGCCAACATGTATCTCTTTAATCTCTAAATTTAAACGCAAACGTGTTTGGTAACGCTTAAAAAGAGATTCTTCTGGCGTCCCACGCATTTTTCCAATGGCGGAAATCGCCATAGACTGGCTCATCCTTCAACAACCTCAACGCTACCTTTATCAAAAGCAGCACTCCAAATTTTTTCAATGGAATAAAGCTCTCGCTTTTCAGGAAGAAGAAGATGTATCACGATGTCTCCGCCATCCAACACAATCCAGCCACTTTCAACTTCTAAGCCTTCAATCGAGCTTGTCTCGTTCCATTCTTTAAAAAGTGATTTTAAATGATAGGCCATGGCGACCAGCTGGCGTTGAGACTCCCCAACTGCAACAATCATTCGCTGTGCAAAATTAGACTGTTTGCCAATATCTAAAGTCACAATATCCAACGCCTTATCATCATCAAGACTCTCTTCGATCTTAGCAATTCTTTCGTCAAGGGCGAGTGTGTATTTATTTTCTGTCATTTCTAAAACAGCTCCTTTTCGTTCTTTCTCTTATCTTACTCTATCTTCAATCAAATCTCAGATTTTTACAAAAATGAATTTTTAGCCCGAATTTCTGTGGAAGAAAGATTAACTTCTTTTCTATGAATAAAAACCCAATCTGGCGCACCTTTTATCCCAAGTGCTTGGGATTCTCTTTCTGGCCTTTGCCAATGGCGTATCCATGAGGCAGAAGGCGATTTCAAGGCCTCTTTATTCGATCCAGGTCTGGCAAAAACAGCGATAGGAACAGATTTAATTAATGCTTTTCCACGATACCATTTGCACAAATCAGGCAAATTATCCGATCCCATCAACCAAATAAAACGAATATTAGGAAAATTTCTCTTAAGATGTTCAAGAGTTAAAAATGTCTTCTGAGTGCCATATCGCTGTTCAATCCCTGTTGCGATAATTCTAACCCCATCTGCCAATTTTTCAGCGGATTCCAACCTTTCCTCAAATGAGGCCATTTTTGACCAGACTTAAAAGGATTCCGGGGGAAACCATTAGCCACACTTGTTGAAGATTAAGGGCACGCAAAGCCCGCTCAGCAAGAGAAATATGCCCCTTATGCGCTGGATTAAAAGAGCCTCAAGGATGCCAATACGCATTTTCTCTAGCCTTAAAGCGGTGAAAGCTCTCTCTTAGACATTAAAGCGGAAATGAAGAATATCCCCATCTGCGACAATATATTCTTTACCTTCAATTCTGGCTTGCCAGCTTCTTTTGCGCCAACTTCTCCGTTGAATTCAACGTAATCTTTATAAGCATCGCTTCGCACGCAATAAAACCACGCTCAAAATCATTATGAATCACAGCAGCGGCTTGAGGCGCTTTCGTCCCTTCTGTAATTGTCCAAGCTCTGGTTTCTTTAGGACCAACGGTAAATAGGTTCTTAACCCAAGAAGCTGGTATCCCGCCGCAATGACCTGATCAAGACCCGATTGTGAGAGACCAAGATCACTTAAAAATTCAGCGCGGTCCTCAAGAGGAAGCTGACTGACTTCGGCTTCAATGGCGCAGAAACAACAACAATCCCTGCTTTTTCTTCCAATGCCTTTGCACGCACTTTCTCAACGAAAGGATTTACAGTCTCGGCCTCTCCTGAGATTTCATCCTCTCCCACATTACAAACATATAAACAGGCTTTGTCGTCAAAAGCTGAAGCTGATTAATTTCTTTCTCTTTACCTTCAACTTTAGCCGCTCTTGCTGGCTTTCCTTCTCGCAAGACTTCTAAAAGGGGCGCTGCGAGTTCTAACTGCTCTTTTGAAAGACGGTCACCGCCTTTGGCTCTTTTTTCCCAATTCACGACACGCTTTTTCGAGGCTTTCCAAATCCGAAGCATCAATTCTGTTTCATGATTTCAGCATCGCGCAGAGGATCAACACTGCTTCAACATGGGTAACATCCCATTTTCAAAACAGCGAAGCACATGAATAATCGCATCAACTTCACGAATATTGGCGAGAAACTGATTTCCAAGCCCTTCACCTTTTGAAGCCCCTCTTACAAGGCCTGCAATATCAACAAACTCTAAACTTGTTGGCAAAATTTTCTGTGACTTTCCAACTTTACACAAAATCTCTAAACGAGGGTCTGGCACTGCAACACGGCCAACATTTGGCTCAATCGTACAAAAAGGATAATTTGCCGCCTGCGCCCCGACTGTTGCGGTTAGCGCATTAAATAAGGTTGATTTTCCGACATTAGGCAATCCCACAATTCACAATTAAACCCCATGTCTTTTGTACTCCTACCTTAATTTAACTTTTAGAATTATTTAGATGTTTTAGATTCTTGAGCAGCCTTCAAGGCAGCTGCCAAAGCATTGTCTACATTTCCTGCTGATCAAAAATAAATTTCTGCTTTTCAACAATCTTTTTCTCTTTTTCATGCAGAGCCTTAGCTTCTTGATTGCTTTTTCAAGCGCTACGCCTTCAAGCTTTTCTTCTTTAACTTGGCTTCCCGCCCAAAGGCCTGCTTTTCTGCAAGCTTACCTGTCAGTCCTTCTGGCGTGCCCAGCGCCAGCACAACAGACTCATCGGCAAGATGATCTAACCAAATATCCAAATCTTTACGCTGCTCTTCGGGAAAATTTCCCATCACATAGGAAACGACCAAGGCACGATCCCCTGGATGACCTATCCCAAGGCGAATACGCCAATAATCTGGATTGCCAGAAAGGTCACGGATAGAACGGAGACCATTGTGCCCCGCAATCCCGCCGCCTTTTTTAATCCGGCATTTCCCCCATGGCAGATCCATCTCATCATGAAAAACAAATACTTGCTCATGCGGAATTTTATAAAACTGCATCGCTGGCACGACAGAACGGCCAGAAAGATTCATAAAGGTGAGAGGCTTGAGGAGCAAGACAGACTCACCTGCAATTTTCCCCTCTGCAATCTCACCATTAAAACGGGCACGCCATGGCGAAAAGCCATGACGTTCCGCAATGCGATCGAGGGCCATAAAACCAATATTATGCCGATGAAAGCGATAATTGGCTCCCGGATTTCCGAGACCTACCCAAAGCTGCATTTGATTAGCCTTCAGCTGTTTCTGCTTCTGGAGCTTCCTCTGAAGCTTCTTCCTCATCCGCTTCAGCTTCTTCTGAAACAGGTGCGGCGATGCTCAAAATCACGAGATCTTCAAGATGCCCAACAGGCGTAATTCCTTCAATCCCTTAAGGTCTTCCCAACGAAGATTGTCAGCGATTTCAAGCGCAGCAATATCTGCAATGAAGTGCTCAGGAATATGTTCCACATCAACTTCGACTTCAACAGAATGGCGAATAAGATTAACAACACCACCAGCTCTAACACCTTGGCATTCTTCCTCGTTTTCAACAACGACTGGAATCTGGACGTGAACTTTCTGACCTGGACGCATACGCTGCAAATCAATATGCAATGGCGCATCTGTCACTGGGTGAAATTGAATTTCACGCATCAAAACAGGCTGACGGCGGTCTCCAAGCTGTACTTCGTACAGACGGGATTGCCAACCGCCACGGTTTAGCTCTTTATCAATGATACGAGGATCAATTTCAAAAAGGGCTGGCTCTCTCCCGCCACCGTAAATCACACCAGGGACTTTTCCGGCACGTCTCACTGCGCGGGCTGCCCCCTTACCTGCTTTCTCGCGCGGGGAAACTGGAAGTTTCTGCATTTCTGCCACGTTAAATACTCCATTAAATTAGTAAATGTGCTTTTCTTTTCTCTTGGGGAAAGCAAAGCACAAAATTAAATAAAATCCATCAACTAAAGAGGTCGAACCTCCAGGGGTGTTCGCACCTTACAGTGAAAAACTGCCTTGATAGGATATATGCCTTACGGGAAAATCAATTCTTTTTCAATCTTTTCTCGAAAGCACGCTCCATTATAGCTTAGGCTTTAATGAAGGAAAACTGCCGTCCTGCCAGAGCCAGTATTTCATCTTTTCTCAGACTCTCACGCCGATAACTCCACAGACGTAAATCTGAACATGTATCAAAACCAGAAACCGAAACTTTATCAACACCACGAGCAACTAAACGATGGAAGCAATAGCCTGGCAAGTTAAAATGGTATTTTCCCTTTTTGAACCCTTATAAAGCCAAGGCGAAGCCTCTTTGTCATGTGCATAAATTTTTTCAAGCATCTCTCCTGAGATTTCGTAAGAAGAGGCGGTTATACAAGGACCAATTGCCGCAACAATTTCTGTCGCCCCCAGCGACCTAAGGGCTTCAACGCCAGATTCAATAACGCCACTTACCGCCCCAAGCCATCCAGCATGCACAGCTGCAACAACCTTTTTACCCTGAGCTGTTTTTCCTTCCAACAAAAGAGGACCGCAATCTGCCGTTACAATGGCCGCAACAATATCAGATCGATCGGTTGCAATACCGTCCCCTTCTTCTGAAAATGGCGTATCTAGTGCATCACCTTCTCGGATAATTTTTACCTTTGTGCCGTGAACTTGTTTCATCGCCTGTACGGGAAGACCGTGAATCTGCCAAACTTTCTTATCCCCCTGCCTAACGAAAGAGGCTGGCTGCGCCAAAGGATATTTCTCGAATAACTCTTCACTCACAACAGGCAACGGTGGCAGTCCTGCCTTAATCGTTCCAAATCCGTGTGGCTGGCTCAAAAGGCTAGAAGTTATAAAAGCAGGATTTTGCATAAATATCCCCAGTTTATTTTGCACGTTTAAAAAGAGGAGAGATTATCTTTCTCTGTTCTGACCAATTCTCAGGCACTGGCGTCAGATTATCTCCCTCAAAAGGCAAATGACGAAACGCCTGCACCATCATATAAATACCAAATAAAAGCATTGGTACTGAAAGAATCTGCCCCATTGTAACACCGCCTGCTAGAAAACCGATATTCCAATCAGGCTCACGGAAACATTCACAGAACATTCTTGCCGAGGCATAACCACTCAAAAAAAGCCCTGCGGTAAAACCTGGACGAGAGCGCAAAGCGGGCCTCGAAATCGAAAACAGAAGAACAGAGAAAAGAAGAAGTCCCTCCATCAAAGCTTCATAAATCTCAGACGGATGCCGTGGAAGCGAATCAACATGGGGATAGATCATTGCCCATGGAAGCCCCTCCATCTGGACAGGGCGCCCCCAAAGCTCGCCATTGATAAAATTTGCACAACGTCCCAACCCTAGGCCAATTGGAATAAGAGTCACGACACGATCTGAGAAAGCAAGAAAACTGATTTTCTCCTTATACGAAAACCATGCCAGAGCCAGCACAACACCTAAACAGCCTCCGTGAAAAGACATACCGCCATTCCAAACCACAAAAATCTCTAAAGGGTGGGTTAAATAAAAAAATGGCTGATAACAAAGGACATAACCGAGACGCCCTCCTAAAATCACCCCTAAAATGGCAAAAAAGAGAAAATCATCCACCTGCTTCCGAGTCGCTGCCACAGGACGAAGCGAGCATAATTTATGTGCAATCGGCATTGCCAATAAAAAGGCCGTCATATAGGCCAAACCATACCAGCGGACAGCACACCAAATCAGTGTTATTGAAAGCGGATGCAATCCTGGAACGGGAAAAGGTAAATGAAACGCAACCGCATCAAATTCAGGAAAGATAAGTGGTGAAGACATGTTCTTAAAAATAAATCCTTGAAAGCGCTTTTAAAGAAGGAAAGAGGCCATTTACACAAAGAATATTAGAGATTCTTCTCTTCTGTACGAAGATATTTCCGTACATATTCTTTGATTCCCTTTTCAAGGGAGGTGAATTCAAATTGATACCCACTTTGGCGGAGAAGCGTTAGGTCTGCCTCTGTAAAATTCTGATACTGCTTTTTCAGCTGTTCTGGAGGGTCTATAAACTCTATTTCTTCTGGAACGCCAAACTCACGACAAAGACATTTTGCCATATCTAAAAAAGAACGGGCCTTACCTGTCCCTGCATTAAAAAGACCACTAGTTGCCGGATGATAAAAGAACCATAAAAAAAGCTGAACAATATCACCAACCCAGACAAAATCTCTTAACTGTCCACCGTCCGCAATGCCCTCACCTGTTGATTTAAACAAGCGCGGCTTTTCTCCCTGACGAAGTGTTCTCGCAATTTGACAGGCAACTGACTGCATCGAGCCTTTATGATATTCATTTGGGCCATAAACATTGAAGAATTTCAACCCAACCCATTGGGGAGGGGCTGGACGTTTATTCTCAAGTTCACGGGCCACCCACAAATCAAAGGACTGCTTTGTCCAGCCATATAGATTTAAGGGTTTAAGTTCCTTAATCGCCCCTATCCCATCTTTAAATTCTTCTGCTTTATCCGCAGCGCCATAGGTTGCAGCAGACGAAGCGTAAAAGAAAGGAATATTCCGATGGGCACAGAAACGCCATAAATCTTGTGAGAAACTGACATTTGTATGCCAAGCCAAGTCCCCATCACGCACAGTCGTTGCACTGATGGCTCCTAAATGAAAAACGCCATGCACAGCGCCCCGTGGCAAACTTTTAAGGAAAGCCATGGCATATTCTGGATCAATAATCTGATCCGGCGGGTGGGAATGAAGGTTTCGCCACTTCTTCCCATCGCGCAGTCTATCTATAACAATTGTTCGACGCCCTCTTGCTGCCAACGCAGCCTGAAGACATGAGCCGATAAATCCGGCTCCACCAGTGACGATAAGCATAGAGACTGTTATACTCATGTTTTAATATATCTGCCTAGTCTGGCACTCTTGTCTTTTCTTCTCAAAAAGAAATTTTAAGAAGCTCTAAAGACGCAATTAAAACGTGAAATGGATAAAACGATAATGAAGTCCGCTCTTTTGAATGACTTAGCTGGTTTCGCTGGTGCCGCTTATTCCGTTGCAAACGGCGTTCGGGAAGAAATTAAAACCGTCGCAAAAAACCAAATAAACGGCCTAAGCGCACGCATGGATCTTGTCCCTCGCTCTGAACTCGACACGGTTGAAATTCTAGCTCAAAAAACAAGAGAAGAAACAGACACACTAAAAAAACAAATTACCGACATGCAGGCGCATATTAATGAACTCCAAGAGCGTCTGACAACTCTTGAAGATGCTATCACAAGCTGAGACCTCTTGATATTCTCTCCTAATTTAACCTTTTAAAACTTTCGGGCTTTGTTCTGTTTATGACTCAAAATATGCCAACTTCAAATCGTCCTTTTATTCTCATGATTGGTTGCGGACGCATGGGAAGCGCAATGCTCAATGGATGGCTTAAAGCCAACCTTCCCTTTGATTTTGCTGTTTTTAAACGCACAAAACCAGAAAACTTTCCCTCAAATGTTAAGCTTTTTCTAGAGAGTGAAGCGCTTAAAAATCTTCCTAAAATTCCAGATATGATTGTCTTGGCTGTAAAACCTAATATGACAAAAAAAATTTTAGGACTTCTCTCAGAAGTTCTTACCCCCGAAAAGCTTCAGCAATCTTGCCTTTTTTCTGTCATGGCTGGCATTAAAACAACACAGCTCACCGCCCTTGCGCACGGCGCACCTGCAATCGCTGTCATGCCAAATATTGCAGCCGAGCTTCGAGCTTCAGCAACAAGCCTTTTCATTCCACCAGAAACAAATCCCAAGACGAAAAAACTTGCGCTCCAATTGGTTGAAGCCTTTGGCAGTGCCGTCCCACTCCGAAAAGAAGAGGAAATTCAGCCGGCAATTGGTCTCGCAGGTTCTGGCTCTGCCTATGTTTTTCTCCTTGCTGAACTCTTGGAACAAGCGGGGGTAAAAAATGGCCTTGGAAAAGATGAAGCAAGAAAACTTTCTCGAGATATGATCTATGGTGCTGGCGTTTTGCTTAAAAATAGCCCGTCCACGGCAACAGCCCTGCGTGAACAAGTCACAAGCCCAAATGGAACCACCGCCGCAGCGCTCTCCGTTCTTATGACACCAGAAAACTGGCCAAATTCTGTGAATGAAGCTGTCAAAGCGGCGATCAAACGCACTCAGGAACTTTCAAACGAAGGCTAATACCAAAAATCTTTCAATCTCAAGGGATTTACCTATGCAAGCTGCCGCAAATTCAGAAAATTTTTCCAATACAGAGGATTGGGACGATTTTGATATTTTCCAAGAATCCTCTGATTCTGCTCAAATTCCCTCTGAATTTGCCGAGGATCTCTTAAAGCAGCATGTGCGCAGCAAAGAAGCCTACGAAGAATTTTCGTCTAATTTTTTAGAAGCCGCAATGGTTTTAGCCGACGAAAAAGGGTGGCAGAATTTTACATTAAAAGATGTTGCCAATGAGGCGGATATCCCTTTTTCATGGGTAAGAGAGCATATTCCAACTAAAGTAGCACTTTTTAAACGCCTCAACCGGCAAATCGACCAAAATGCCTTCAAAAGCAATGATTCTCTAAAAGGGGTAGCCTTACGGGACAATGTTTTTAATCTCTTCATGCGTCGCTGTGATGGATTACAGGCCCATCGTCAAGGCTTTCTCTCCCTTTTGCACACGATCCCTTTATCTCCATCGCTTGGAAGCGAATTTCTTACTGGAAATGTCGAATCTGTCACATGGATTGCAGATATTGCAGGCCTTGACCGAAAAGGCATTAAAGGATTTTTCCGCCTTCAAGCCTTAGGAATTTTATGGGCTAAGGTTTTACGTTGCTGGGCAAAAGACGAAAATGAAGAGCTTGAATCGACAATGATTGCCTTGAATGAAGGACTAGATCAGCTGGAAAAATTTAACCTTCTTATTTCACAGGAAATAGAAAATTAACGAAAAAATAAAAAAAATCCTTTCCCCCCCTTTACGAAGCCCCTAAGAACATTATAAACAGGGCTCACATCTTCTCCTTCAGGAGAGGCATCGTGCCCTGTCTTAAATCCACTAAATAAGTTAGTGAGCGATGAAATGGATATTGGGGTGTAGCCAAGCGGTAAGGCAGCGGATTTTGATTCCGCCATGCGGAGGTTCGAATCCTCCCACCCCAGCCATGTTTCCAAAAGTTAAAAATCTCTTCTTTGGATATTCTTTTGAATTTTCTTGTGCTTTTGGGGTATTATAAAAAATTCTAAGTTTCTTTGCCGCAGAAAGTTTATATCTAGCTATGCCTGAAATGCCATTTGATCAGAGAGAACACTCTGCCCACCCTCACTCTTTTAACCAGATACGAGATGCTGCGGATAGTGCCAACTTGATTCCCCATACAGAGCTTGACCGTATGCATCGAATTGTTGGTATCATTTCCCGTATTTCGTTCGGTGTTGCAAGTATCGTACTTATTCTACTTGCCTATGTTCTTCTTTATTACGGTATTCGTGATCTCTATCTCTTTTTAATGAATGACACCGCACATCATGATGATATTAAAAATCTGATTCTACGTACGGTAAGTTATGTCGTTGTTGCAATCGCCGTTTTTGACGTTGCTAAATTTTTCATTGAAGATGAGGTCATTAAAGATTCGGACAAACTTAGTGAATGGCAGATTCGAAATAGTCTAAGTAAATTTATTACAACTGTCATTATTGCGGTTTTTGTCGAAGGCTTAGTTGGTATCTTTGAAGAAGGTGTCGGTGGTGGCATCAATGTTCTTTACCCAGCCTCTCTCCTGGTTGTTGGCTCTTTAATTGTCTTTATCATGGGGGTCTATCAGAAAATGACACGCAATGTCCTTTTAGCGGAACGAAAGAGAACCCAAATCCAACGCATCAGAACAGCGCACGATCACTCAGATCATACCGAAGAATAAAACGTAAAAAAGGAGACTGAATTCAGTCTCCTTTTTTAAAGCTAACATGCAAAATTTTTATTTCTTGCAGCAACCGCGGGATCTTTTAATAAGAAACAAAACGGCCAAGACGACTAAAGCCAAGACAATTTTACATTTATGTTTTGCAAAACAGCAGGAAGACTTTTCTCCAAAATCATCCAAACCGAAATCTTGCATATCATCCAACTCTTCGAGCAAAATATCCTCAGAAGGCTCTCTTCCCATTGCAGAAGAAACCGCTTTTTCAATACTATCGTGAACATTCACATTTTGTTCTGACATATAAAACCTTACAACGACTTAAAATTAAAAGGAGCAGATAAATTTCACTTCATCTCTCATAGACACAGCTTGATTTTCTCACTCCCTCTCTCATTGGACAAGCCCTTAAACAGGTGGTTGGGCTAAAAAAAGTTTAATTGCAAAATAAAGCAATGAAATCCCCGCAATGCGGTCTATCCAAACAGCACTTTTTCCTTTTTTTAGCCATATTGAAGCTGGCTGAGCAAAAAGCGCCAAACTCGTAAAAATAGAAAAAGCGACCAGCATCTGTAAAAAAGTTAAAATAAGTGTAAAGAATTGAATATCCTGCTCTTTGGGAATAAAAGCTGGAAAAACAAATAAAAACAAAAAACCAATCATTGGATTAAAGAGATTTGTCATCAAACCTTGCCCATAGGCTGTGAGTAAAGAAGCTCTTGGCGTGTTTATCACATTGTCCAAATTTGCAGTATCGGAAATCAAATCCTTGGGCTTGCTCAAGATTGAGCGCAGAGCAAGATAAAGGAGATATAAGACACCTGCCCATTTTAAAACGATGAAGGCCTGTTTAAAATGAAATAGCAAAGCGCTTAATCCTAAAATCGTCGCAATGCCCCAAAAGAATAAAGAGGTCAAAATGCCTAAAATGACCCCAAAAGAAAAGCGAAAACCATCTTTGATCGCAGAGCGAAGAACCAAAATCATATCTGGCCCCGGTGTTGCCGCTAAAAAAAGAGAAGCAACAGTGTAAGCAAGTAAGGAAGAAAGAATAGAGGATGTCATTAAAATTTTATCTTTAAGCCCAAAAGAAAAGTGTAGTCTAAAGAATTTTAAAAGAGATTAAAGTTCTGTTTTCTGAGTATCTCTGCCAAAATCCCTAAATGAGTATATACTTGTTTTTTCTCATCAAAATTAAGTAATTTCTTTTTTTTATTTATCTATCACTTATAATGCGCAACAAATCTGCTCTAGCAATTCTCATTCTCTGTGTTTAGTATTCTCAAAGAAATGAAATTATATCCTAATAAGCGCTCCCATTTGGTGAGGAAAAATTTATGACTATTGAATCTGCTGCTAAGAACGGCCACTCAACGGACTTACGTTCTGAATTAAGGGCATTTACAACAGAAATTGTCAGCGCTTATGTCTCCGCACACACCGTCCCTGTGGAAAAGCTTTCTACACTTATCAGCGAAGTGTACAGCGCTCTGGAAGCAACCAATCAAGGAACAATTGCTTCAAACAATAAGCTTACACCGGCAATTGACCCAAAAAAATCTGTTTTTCCAGACTACATCATCTGTTTAGAAGACGGAAAAAAACTGAAACTTTTACGCCGTCATCTGAAATCTGTCTATAACATGACACCTGAGGAGTACCGAGCCCGCTGGTCACTTCCAACAAGCTATCCAATGGTGGCACCGAACTATGCAAAGCAACGCTCACAACTTGCGCAAAAAATCGGCCTTGGGCATCAAAAAAAATAAAATCTATCATATCTCAAACGTAAAAAGCCTGCTTAAATTCAAAGCAGGCTTTTTACGATTATATCAAAAACTCAATGCGAATTTGACATAATCGCTGTTGCACCAATCAAATCACCCTCAAAATGATCTTGTCCATCCTCATAATCTGAACATCCCTCTGTCGCCTTCACTGTTCGAATTTTAGCGCCTTCTATCTCCATAGAAACAGAGCAGGCTTTTCGATGAGCGTCTCCGTTATAGCTAATCACCAAATTATTTTCTTTTTGAGTCGCCTTTGCTGGCGTATCCGTTTGATAGCCTAAACTTAAATGCCCACTTGCCCCTTTTTCCGTGATAGCCCCAAATCCAAGAGATGGACTAATGAGCACAGCAAGTTGGTCATTTTTATTCATCTTAATAAAACAGAGTGCCTTCCCGGGAACATTCGCCTCTTTCCAGAGTTCTTCTAGCGTTTTACTGGAAAGATCTTTCTGCTCAATTAAAGGATTTTTTTCCTGAGCCTGAATGCCAGAATTTAGAGCAAAGACACCTATACCCAAACCCAAGAAAAATAACTTGTGCAGAGAAGTTTTCTTGTCCAACATCTTAGACCTCCAAAAGACTATCATTTTAAATCTGGTAACGCTCTTAATCCCTTTAAGGGAACGCTAAACGCACATTCTGCCCCATGCCAATAAGTGCAGTTTTTCTCACTTGCCTGAATGACTTTCCCATCCTTAAACTTTAGACCAACCTGACAAGACAAAGAATCTTTCGCAGACTGCCCTTCTTGATTTGCTTGGAAAAGAGTAAGTGTTTCCGCATGCTCATTAATCTTTTTTCGTGAAAAAACCTGTTTTAATTCTGGTGTATCTTGCCCCAAAGCGCCTGCGCAATTTTCTGTTTCTAAAACCAATTCAAAACGTAAGGTTTTAGGATTAAGCAATAAAAAACCATTTGCATTTTCCCAAAGATGATAGCCTTGCGGACTAAAACCTAAATCTTTTTTAGCCTGCATCACATCCGACTTAAAAAGCATCTTGGGTGTTTTATTGATTTCTTGTGCCCTTGCACGTTGAATGGCTTGGTTTTTCTTTTCCTGCACGGCTCGATTAGCTAATAAGACCTTTTCACGCTCTTTTAAAACTTTGGAAGTTGGTTTCGCATAACTGTCAAAAACAGGCGCAGAAACAGAATCTGATTTGCTTTCCAAAGCACTTAAAGTATCTGATAAATCTTTATCATCCTCTTTATCTGCTGATTCCTGCTGTCGTTCCTCAGATCCCACCTGAATTTTCTCCACTTCGGTATCTGAATCTAATGCCTTCGCAGAAGGTGCATGGTCTGAAGAAATGGAATTTTCTGAATGGGATGCATCACCATTCCACCAATGGCTTACCTCATTAACACCCTGATCAATATAGCCCGAAATGCCCGTATCTTTTGAAGTTTCAGCTTTATGATGGGCATGATGGGTAGCAACGTTATGTTCAAACAAAGCGTAAAGACTAGCCCCTGCGCCAAGCGTAAAAAGAATTAAAACAAACTTCTGAACGATACTTCTCTGACTCATACCCAACACCCTCTCTTATTCTCTATTTCTATTTTAATAATAAATCGTTTAAGAATTTACTTTGCTGGGTCACCACTAAAAGGAAGGTCTGGAATATGTGAAAAACTCCTGACATCCGGTGCTTTTTCTTGTTCGTTCTGATCTTTTAAAAGACTTTTTTCAAAACTTAACCCATTTTTTTCATTATATTTTTCACTCTGCTCTAAATAAAAATTAGCACTGAGGTCTACATACTTAATGACTTTAAATCGCATCGGAACAATTTTTTCACCTGTTTCTCTATCTTTATAAGAAAGAGGTTCTTCCCCTAATAAAATTGCTGTCGGACCGCTCACTGCTGGCGGTGTGCCCATTCCAAAACGAAAGGGTTCAGCACCAGGTTCAATCAAACGTGCTGGCTGATAATTTTTATAAAGAACACGCCCCCCTTCAACACGCTGAAAATTGGTTTCATTAAGCGCTAAAACAGTAAAGATACAATGTCCTTCAACTGCAAAAGGATCCTGCGTTTCTAACTGATATTCTGGAATACCATTACACGCTTCAAGAATATCTTTCCCCCAAAATTTTTGCATCTTCGCTAATTCGATTTCAGAGCCAGACCGACGGTACATCTCTGCTGCCTTGTTTACAGCAACGCCCTTTTCAATCATTTTAGCTTCAACAATAACCCTCTTAAAGTCAGCAGCATCCCAGCAACGGCCTTTTTGAAGACGAATAGCCTCTTTCAAAGATTTTGCAGAAACGCCAGAGACAGGGTCATCTGCGGCCTTCATATAACGTGAAAAAACCTCAAAATGCTGTTCCTTGTCCATGATGTCTTCTCGGGGAATCCCAAGACGTGAACTCCATTCCTCCACCATATAAGGTTTATTTAAGCCAATAGATGCAAATTGCATAATCGTTTGCCAACTATGAATGCCAGCGCGCCCCCACGCCACAGCGGCCATCACCCTCGTTGGAGAACGCAAGGGTAAATTCCCATCATCTACTGCGGCATAATCTTCAAATGTCCATCCAGCATCATGAATATTCTGATAATCTTCGTACAACAAGCCTGTTTTCTGCCACACCTCAAGGTCTGGGGCAGCATATTCTGGCGTCGCCGTCATGTACTGCATCTTAGAATGCACCATTTCAACAGGTGAAGCACAGCTTGCTAAAGAGAAAGGAAGTGCCCAGCAAAATATTCTGCGTAAAAAAGAAATATTACTCATTCCTCATCCTGATCTTTATCATCATCTACTTTTTTAAGATCACTCTGTTTTTTGACATCTGTATTTTTTGTTCCAGCTGGCCTCTTAATAGGAGGCGCCATTTTAGCACCAATCAGCGCTTTCGAAAGCAAATGCCCTTTAGATTCATAATCCGCACAGCCTGCACTTTCCTTCGCTGTCACAATCTCCCCTTGCTGAACTGTCATCGTAACTTCACAAGCACGATGCCCTGATTGTATCAACTGAAATAAAGTTAACTGATCTCCCTGATAAGAAACGAGTGGTGGATAGCGCTGATGATCTTTACCAAAAATGGGCTTTACTTTTCCAACTTCGCTAAAACTTAAAAGGCCAGAAGTAATTTTCGGGAAAATGAGTAAAACCACCTGCGTCGGCTTTTCGCCTGCAATGGAGGAAGGAATCTCATGTAAAAAAGTAAATGCCTCTTCATGCTCACGCGCACTATCCCAAACTTCCGACAAAGGACGCGTCTCATGATATGGCGCAGCCTTACTATCAGCCTTAATTTCCTCAAAACTACTATGAGGCAAAGCACTCTGTACTGGGAAAGCCGAAAGATTTAAAGGGATCAGAAAGGCAAATAAGAAAAAAAAGCAATAAAATAATCTGCCTTGTTTTAACCGCCGAGTAAATTCCAAGAAAATCCCTCCTTTTTATCTTTTTTCATAAGCATCCCACATATCGTTTTATACTAGCCTTACCCTAAAATGTAATGATAAAATCAAAGCAGAGTTTCTAAATTTAAGCCATTCTATTATCACGCTAATAAACTGGGTATGGGACAAAATGCTCGTGCAAAAAATCATCACATATTTTCTCATAGCCACATCTGGAATTTCCATCGCAGGATGTATGGTTCCCGATCCTGATCGCTATCCTGATTTAGATAACAATCCCCACATTGTCTCTAAAGATAATATTGCTTATTTGAATGCTTCCATCAATCATAAAGATAGCATTCCCAAACCTATCAAATCCATGTCAGCCCTCTCACCTGTAAACCGTCAGCGCCTCTCTGAAATTGGCATTATCATTCCAAACGATCCAAACACGATCAGTCGCTATTTGACGCTTTATTTTACAGATGGCACTTCGGACTCTGGTGTTCTTGTCGAGTTTCTTCATGGCAACTATGCGCCTGTCAAAACAATCTGGTTTTCAAGCAGTATGATTGTACATGCCCTGCATTTGCATGATGATCAGCTCGAAAATGCGAAACAAGGAAAAGACTGGGCTGGTCCCGACTTTTACAATCCCAAAATTCAAGCTTGTGTTGCGAGAGTCACCGCACAGGGTTTAACAGAAGAATACCCATTCCAAAGTTGGAACTATTGTTCCGATCCGCAAACAAAAAAAGATCTCACGCCTAGAAGAAACTATCTACACTGGCTCTGGGATTGGGTTTAATCCAATCTAAATAGCGGGTGGTTCATCAAAAAACTCTGTTGCGGCAACCTTTAAACTCACACCATGGTGCATTTTATCTGCGATTTGAAGTGTCTCCTCAAGATGCGTCCATTCTTTTGGATAGGCTTCGTTAATCCGATTCATAATCTCAGCAGGAACACCTTTACGCACAGCACCCCTCAAAGTAACAAGCGCTTCTAAATTCGTTAAGGCCTCTTGTAAATTCTGTTTTACTTCGTCCTCATCAGGAACTTCACCTTGCTTTGTCGTAGGAATTTTCCCTTTTTCGAAAGCATTTGTTGGAACACCTAAGGTCTCCACCCAGTTATCTAACTCAATCGGTGTCTCAATTTCAGAATGAACAGCCTTCACAATAAAATCTGGCTGATAATCTGCCTGCACCCAAACAGAAATCTGTTTATCCGAAACTTCTTCTAAACGTAACGTTTGATATTGAGAAAAAGGTAATCCTTTTTTTAAGAACATACGGCAAGTACTATAAGGCGCATTCGCAATACGCCAGTTTTCATCACGGACGCACGCCGAATTATACTTGAAGACATTATCCGATACTTTTGATGTAAAGTATGTTTTTGTTAAGCCATTCGCAAAATAAGAATTACATCCCCCAAGAGAAAGAGGAAGAAGTAAAGCCGAAAATAGAAAAGAAGAAGATCGCATAAAGAGTCAATTATAAAAGGAAAGAGGAGAACAGTCTAAACAAGTTCATTCATTTGTGCAAAATCTCTTCTATCTGAAGGATTAATTGCGGTACGGGATTGTTTTTTCAATCTTGAATAAATCCCAGCTTCCTTTTTCTTGTTACTTTTCCCAATAGTCTTCCAAACTCTTTGAGTGAGCAGACAAGAACTAAAGGTCTACTTGTGCTAGCTCCCCCTTAATTCTTTTTTTGCAAAGCAAACCCCCCACTTGCGTTAATTGAGTGGGGGGTTTGTTTTAAGAGATGTGCCTTAGTAGCGGGGGGCGACCTACTTTTCCGCGTCTTGAGACGAAGTATCATTGGCGCTGAGGGGTTTAACCATCGAGTTCGGGATGGGATCGGGTTTGGGACCCTCGCCATAACCCCCCGCCGCTGAGGCACATCTGATAGGGATTGTTATAGAAGAGAAGTAAGATTGAAGAAGTTATTAAGAGATGCGTTTGGTTTGTATTGAATACAAAGCTGGAGAGGTCTGGGGGATTAGTATCTGTAAGCTTCATCCATTGCTGGACTTTCACACCAGACCTATTAACGTTGTGGTCTTCAACGCCCCAAAAAGACCTTATCTTAAGGCTGGTTTCCCGCTTAGATGCTTTCAGCGGTTATCCATTCCGAACTTGGCTACCCAGCCATGCCACTGGCGTGACAACTGGTGCACCAGAGGTTCGTTCATTCCGGTCCTCTCGTACTAGGAACAAATCCTTTCAAGTCTTAACGCCCACGGCAGATAGGGACCGAACTGTCTCACGACGTTCTAAACCCAGCTCACGTACCACTTTAATCGGCGAACAGCCGAACCCTTGGGACCTGCTTCAGCCCCGGGATGTGATGAGCCGACATCGAGGTGCCAAACCTCCCCGTCGATGTGAACTCTTGGGGGAGATCAGCCTGTTATCCCTAGAGTACCTTTTATCCGTTGAGCGATGGCCCTTCCACAAGGAACCACCGGATCACTATGGCCGACTTTCGTCTCTGCTCGAGCTGTCACTCTCACAGTCAGGCAGGCTTATGCCATTGCACTCAAAATCCGATTTCCAACCGGACTGAGCCTACCATCGCGCGCCTCCGTTACATTTTGGGAGGCGACCGCCCCAGTCAAACTGCCCACCATGCAGGGTCCTGGCCCGTGCTAAACAGGCTCAGTTAGACAACAGAAACATTC